>DATLZL010000180.1:0-6519 GCA_035574035.1 Binatia bacterium
GCGAGGACCGCCGCGAAGTCCAGGACGGCATGCGCGCCGCGGCCGCGGCCGGCTGGCAGGTGCTGGCCGGGGGCGGCCGGGCGCTCGACGCCGTCGAGGCGGCCGTGCGGGCGCTCGAGGACCACCCGCGCTTCAACGCCGGCCGAGGGGCCGTGCTGACCAGCGCGGGGACGGTGGAGCTCGACGCCTCGATCATGGAGGGCGACCGACTGAGCTGTGGAGCCGTCGGCGCCGTCAGCCGCATCGCCAACCCCATCTCCCTGGCGCGCCGCGTGCTGGAGGACGGCCGCCACGTCCTGCTGGTCGGCGAGGGAGCGCTCGCCTTCGCCCGCTCCGCCGGGCTGCCCGAGTGCGACCCGGAGTCGCTCGTCACCGAGCGGCAGCGCCGGCGCTGGATCGAGCGGCGCGGGGCCGCCAGCCGGGGGACCGTCGGCGCGGTGGCGCTCGACCGCCACGGCACGGTCGCGGCCGCCACCTCCACCGGCGGCCTCAGCGGCAAGCTCCCGGGCCGGGTCGGCGACTCCGCGCTGATCGGCTGCGGCACCTACGCCGACTCCACGGTGGGCGGCGTCTCCTGCACCGGCGACGGCGAGGCGATCATCAGGGTGGTGCTGGCCCGCCGAGCCCTGGACTACCTCAAGGAGGCGGACGACCCGGCCTACGCGGCCGAGGTCGCGGTGGACCTGCTGGTCGACGAGGGACGGGGCCAGGGCGGGCTCATCCTGCTCGACTGGCGAGGGCGGATCGGCTTCGCTCGCTCCACGCCGCTGATGCCCGTGGCCTGGATGTCCCCCGCCCTCGACGAGCCGGCGGTCGAGGCATGACCCTCACGCTCGCCGACGTCGAGGCGGCCCGGGCCCGCCTGGCGGGGGCGGTCTACGAGACGCCCTGCGCGTCCTCGCGCACGCTCTCCGAGCTCACGGGCACGGAGTGCTTCGTCAAGCTCGAGAACCTCCAGATGACGGGCTCCTTCAAGGAGCGCGGGGCCGCCAACCTGCTGCTGCAGCTCGGCCCCGACGAGCGCCGGCGCGGGGTCGTCGCGGCCAGCGCCGGCAACCACGGGCTGGCCGTGGCCTTCCACGCCGCCCGCCTCGGCATCCCGGCCACGATCGTCATGCCGGAGTGGGCGCCGCTCATCAAGGTGACGTCGGCCCGCCGCCGCGGGGCGGAGGTCATCCTGCACGGCGGCGACTTCGACGCCGCCTGCGCCCGGGCCCACGAGCTGGCCGAGGCGCGGGGCCTCGTCCTCGTCCACCCCTTCGACGATCCCCGGGTCATCGCCGGCCAGGGCACACTCGGCCTCGAGCTGCTCGACCAGCGCCCCGACCTCGACGCCGTCATCGTGGCCGTCGGCGGCGGCGGCCTGGCCGCCGGCCTGGGACTGGCGATCAAGGCCCGCCGGCCCTCGGCACGGGTCATCGGGGTGGAGGCCGCCGCCCTGCCGGCCATGCTCGGGGCCTTGGAGACCGGTCGCCCGGAGCCCCTGCCGCCGGCCCCCACTATCGCCGACGGCATCGCCGTCCGCCGGGTCGGCGACCTGACGCTGCCGCTCGTCCGGCGCTGGGTCGACGAGATCGTGACCGTCAGCGAGGAGGAGCTCGCCAACGCCATCCTGCTGCTGCTGGAGATCGAGAAGACCGTGGCCGAGGGGGCCGGGGCCGCCCCGCTGGCGGCGCTCCTCAACCGGCCGCTCGGGCTCCGGGGGGCCCGGGTGATCCTGGTCCTCTCAGGCGGCAACATCGACGTGACGATGCTCTCGCGCATCATCGAGCGGGGCCTGGTCAAGGACGGGCGCCTGGTACGCGTCAACGTCGTGCTCCGGGACCGCCCGGGGGAGCTGGCCCGGCTCACCAGCCTGATCGCCGAGGACCGGGCCAACATCGTGCACATCCAGCACCATCGGGCTTTCTCGGCCACGGCCATCGGCGACACCGAGGTGGAGCTGACCCTCGAGACCTCCGGACGTGACCAGATCGACCGCCTGCTCGCCCGGCTGACCGCCGGCGGCTACCGCGTCCAGGAGCAGCTGCGCTGAGCGGCCGCCGTCGCCGCCGCTCCGGCGACGATCGCGCGCACCTGCTCGGCCAGCTTGCGCGCCGCCTCGCGGGGCGGTAGCGCCGGGTCCGGCATCACCGGGGGGTGGTAGATGATGGTCATCCGCCCGCGACGGGGCAGCGCCCGGCCAGGCGGCCAGCATTCGTGACCGCCGAGGATCGTCACCGGCAGGACAGGGACCCGGAGCGAGGCCGCCAGCCGGAACGCCCCGGGCTTGAACGGACCGACGGCGCCGTCACGGCTGCGCCCGCCTTCGGGGAAGATCATCAGCACGTGGCCCGCCCTGAGCAGGCGAACGGCCTCCCGGGTCGCGCGGGGGTCGGAGGCTTCCACCGACACCGGAAACGCCCGCAACCGCCGGATGAGCCAGCCGAGCCCCGGCACGTCGAACAGCCGGTTCCAGGCCATGTAGTAGACCCGCCGGCGGATCGGGATCGTGACCAGGGGCGGATCGGCGTAGGTCTGGTGGTTCGGCGTGACGATGAGGGGTCCGGCGGCGGGAATGTTCTCGGTGCCGCGGAGCTCGAGCCCGAACCAGAATCGCGCCAGGGCTCGGGCCAGGGGCCGGACGACGTCGAGGACCGGCGTGCGCACGGCCCCAGGGTATACAAAAACGCGGGGCCGGCTCGCCCCAGCCCAGGGGAGTTTGAGGGGGGACCGCCTCGGGTCCCCCCTCATCATGGTCGATGCAGTGGCGGCACCAGCGTCCGGTCAGCCGCTCAGTCCTCCTCCTCCTCGCTCGCCGCCACCTCGGCCGCGACCGCCTCCTGCCGGCGGCCCAGCCGCTCGATCCGGTCCTGGCAGCGCACGCAGGTCAGCACCTCCGGCATGGCGCGCAGGCGGGCCGGAGCGATGGGCTCGCCGCACTCCACGCAGGTGCCGTACTCGCCGTCACGGAGCCGGTCGAGCGCCGCCTGCAGCCGGTGAACCCGCTCGACGAGAAGCTCGCGGGTCGCGAACCCGATCTCCCGGCGCTCCAGCTCCTGGATCTCGGAGGCGAAGTCGTCCCCGTCGCCGGCGGCGATGGGGCCCGGCAGCTCCTCCAGGGCCACCGCGGTATCCATCCGGCGGAGCCGGTTCATGGCGACGCTCAGGTCGTGCTCCAGCCGCTCTCGAATCCCTTTCATGTCCCCTTCCCTCCTCATAGCAGGCGCCGCGTCGGCGTGCAACAACGGTGCCGAAGCCTCAGACGGCGGCCGGGCTTCGAAAATTCACCAGAAACCGGGCCGGGCGGACGGAAGAGCAAGGGGGACGGGGGAGGTACGCGGCGAGGGCCCGGGCAAAACGCCCGGGGGAAACTGACATGCTGACGCACCAGACAGGAAGCGACGCCGGTGAAGCACGGGCGGGGCGGCCTGCGCCGCCCCGCCCATGTGCGCCGCTCTACCGCTCAGACGCCGCCGACTTCCGCTCGGAACCGCCAGCGATCGCCGGCGCGATCGCGAGATCCGGCAGGCGCATGCGGTCCACGAACCGCATGACCGACTCCGGTTCGGGCCGGGTCAGCAGCGAGACCACCACGCAGGCCACGAGGTTCACCGCACAGGCGACGCAGCCCCAGGCGATCGTGCCGATCGGCTCGCCGCCCAGCCGCCAGGGCTTGGCGCCGAGGATGCCCACCCCGATGACGTAGGGGAGCGCGGTGGCCATGCCGGCCAGCATCCCGGCCACCATCCCGTAGCGGTTCAGGCGCTTCCAGAACGTGCCCAGGATGATGATCGGCGTGAGCCCGGCCGCCGCGAACACGAACGCCCAGGCCACCAGCAGCGCCACGTAGAAGGCGAAGCGCGGGTCGCGGATGGCGAAGTAGGCCAGGATGCTGGCCGCGATCGAGAGCACGAAGACCAGCACCCGGGTGATCCGGATCTCCGTCTGCTCGGAGGCCCGGGGGTTGATGAACCGCCGGTAGATGTCGCGGGTGAGCCCGGTGGTCATGACCATCAGCAGGCCGTCGGCCGTGCTGAGCGCGGCGGCCAGGCCGCCCACGGCGACGAGCGGGGCGATGAACCAGAGCAGCCCCCACATGTCCGGCATGCCGATCACCACGATGTCGCCGTGGAAGGTCAGCTCACCCGGCGTCAGCACGCCGTCGTTGTTCTTGTCCTGGATCGTCAGGAGCCCGGTGGGCAGGAACTTGGCCACCCACGGGATGTTCTGGATCTCGGCGATGGGACGGCCCCAGAGCTGGCTCAGCGCGTAGCGGGCGAAGGTGGCGTACATCGGGGCGGTCATGTAGAGGAGGCCGATGAAGACCAGCGCCCAGCCCACGCTCTTGCGGGCCTGGGCGGCGGTCGGGGTCATGTAGGAGCGCATCAGGATGTGGGGCAGGCCGATGGTGCCGAGCATCAGCAGCAGCGCCGAGAGGATCCAGTTGAGCTGGCCGCTGGCGCCGCCGAGCGGCTTGGCGAAGGGCGTGGTGAACGTGCTGATGCCGAAGGCCTGTTCCTTGGCCTCCACCGCCTGGAGCACCTCGCCGTAGGTGAACCACGGCAGCGGCTTCCAGAGCCCGAGCAGGCCGGCCACGATGGTGACCGGCAGCAGGTAGCAGATGATCAGCACGATGTACTGCGCGAACTGGGTCCAGGTGATGCTCTTCCAGCCGCCGGCCGCCGCGTAGAGCCCCATGCCGAAGAGCGCCCCGAACACGCCCACGGTGGCCGGGATGCCGAGGAAGCGCGAGAAGACCACGCCGGCCCCGACCAGCTGGGCCGTGAGGTAGGTCAGCGACATGATGAAGAGCATGATCACGGCCACCACGCGGGCCGGGCCCCAGCCGCCGGCCCGAGCCTCGACCAGGTCGGGCACCGTCCAGGTCTCGGACTTGCGGACGTAGGGGGCGATGAAGAAGGCGTGGATCGTGTAGCCGAGCGTCCAGCCGATGATGTAGGGCAGCCCGTCGTAGCCGAGGAGCGCGATCGCCCCGGCCATCGAGAGGTAGCTGGCGGCGCTCATCCAGTCGGCCGCCGTCGCCGCCCCGTTCACCACCGGCGGGATCTTCCGCTCGGCCACCAGCACCTCGGAGGCGGTCGAGCCGCGCGCCACGTAGGCAACGGCGATGTAGAGCAGGATCGAGCCGATCACCAGCCACATCGAGGCCATGCCGGCGCTGAAGGCCCCGATGAGCGCGGCGATGATGAGATAGCCGATGACCGCCGGAATCAGGATGCGGAAGATGTCGCGGTGAAGCGCCATGGCCTCTCCCTCCCTCCTCGGTCAGACGGCCCGGACCGGCTTGGCGGCGGGCTTGCCAGCCTCGGGGCCGACGCCCTGGGCGCGGAGCACGGCCTTGACGTCCTCGGGCAGCGAGGCCCAGTCCTCCACCACGCGCTGGCGCAGCTGCGCGTCCACGCGGTCCATGATGGCGCAGTAGACGAAGATCATGATCACGCCCACCCAGATGCTGATGAAGGCGGCCAGGTACCAGTGGGCGGGCATGTTGCCCATCAGCAGGACCGTCCGCCAGGCGAGCGGCGCCGGGATGTGCCACCAGACGGCGATGACCGTCCAGGCGGCGAAGAAGATCATCGTGATCGGGAACAGCCGTTGCCAGTACCAGTCCTTGTGCTTCTGGGGCAGGTGCTCTTCGGGATGCTCGATCCGTCTCGCCATCTGGCCCCTCCCTGATACCGGAGATCGACGACACCGGAGATCGACCGCCTACCTGACGCACCGCGCCCTGGCCGGCCCGCCCGGGCACGGCTTCTCAACGAGAGGGGAACTGGCGTGCAGCCGATGTGCCAGTCGCGGCCGGGAGGGGGAGGCGCGTTTTTCGAGGTATTCCGGGCTGGGGGTCGTGCGGGGCTTGGCGCCGGTACCAAGCCGTCACGGTACCCGGGCCCTGACGCGCCGCGCTACCGTCAGCCCGCCGGGGGCTCGACGTCACCGTTCGAGGGCCGGCGCAGCCCGTAGCGGGTCATCTTCTCCCAGAAGTTCTTGGGGTCCATGTCGGCGTGCTTGGCGGCCGCGGTGAGCTTGCCGCCGTGCGCCTCCAGCACGCCGGTCACGTACGCGCGCTCGAACTCCTCCACCACCCGGGCCTTGGCCTCCCGGAACGGCAGCGAGAGGTCCACGCGGGGTCGCTCGGGCTCGCCGGTCAGGAAGCGCTCGACGTCGGTGATCGTGTCGCCGCGGGCCACGATGACCGCGCGCTCGATGACGTTCTCCAGCTCCCGCACGTTGCCCGGCCAGGCGTAGCGGCAGAGGGCCTGCATGGCGGCCGGGGCGATGGCCCGCACCGGCCTCTTGGCCCGGCGGGCGCTCTCGGCCAGGAAGTGCTGGGCCAGGAGCGGGATGTCCTCCACCCGCTCGCGCAGCGGCGGCACCCGGATGGGCATGACCGACAGCCGGTAGAAGAGGTCGCGCCGGAAGGCGCCGCGCTCGACCTCGGCCTGGAGGTCCTTGTTGGTGGTGGCGATGAAGCGCACGTCGATCTCCTGGGGGCGCTCGGCCCCGAGCGGCGTCACC
>DATLZL010000181.1:0-5639 GCA_035574035.1 Binatia bacterium
CCGCGTCTTTCCGCCGCCTCCGCCGGCGGTCAGCCCGATCGAGGGCCTGATCGACTTCCACGTCCACACGGCGCCGGACGTGTTCGGCCGGGCCATCGACGACGACGAGTCGGCCCAGGGCTACCTGGCCCGCAAGGCCGAGGCGATCGTGCTGAAGAACCACGTGGGGCCCACGGCGGCCCGGGCCTTCCTGGTCCGCAAGCACAACCCCGGCGTCAAGGCGTTCGGAGGGATCGTCCTCAACGGAGCCGTGGGCGGCATCAACCCCGAGGCCGTGCAGTGGATGTGGCGCATGCAGGGTGGGTTCGGGCGCGTGGTCTGGTTCCCCACCTTCGACGCCGACCACCATGTCAAGCACTTCAAGGACGCCCCGGAGGGGATCAAGGTCGTCGGCCCCGACGGCAAGGTGCTGCCGGCGATCCGGGAGGTGCTGAGGGTCTGCGCCCAGCAGAAGCTCGTGGTCTGCACCGGGCACGCCTCGCCGGAGGAGGCCCTGGCGGTCATCGAGGCGGCCCGGGATGCCGGCTGCGACCGGATCGTGGTCACCCACGCCGAGTTCGAGGTCGTCAACATGTCCCTCGAGCAGATGAAGAAGGCCGCGGCCATGGGGGCCAAGCTGGAGATCTGCGCGATGGGGCCGCTCATGGGACCCAACGCCCACCTGGCCTGGATGCGCCACTGGCGACAGGTGACCTACAAGGAGTCGGCCGACCACATCAAGGCCGTCGGCGCCGAGCACTTCGTGCTGTCCACCGACCTGGGGCAGGCCGGCAACCCGGCGCAGTGGGACGGCTACGCCATGCTGGTCGCCGGGCTCATGGGCCAGGGCATCAGCAAGGAGCAGATCACCCTCATGGGGCGGGAGGTGCCCGGCCGGCTCCTGATGGGCTGATGGCGGGGCGCCTGGCCGGCAAGGTGGCCGTGGTCACCGGGGCCGGCTCCCGCGGGCCCGAGGTGGGCAACGGCAAGGCCACCGCCGTCCTGTTCGCCCGCGAGGGCGCCCGGGTGCTCTGCGTGGACCTGGTCAAGGAGCGCGCCGAGGAGACCGCGGCGCTGATCGCCGGCGAGGGCGGCGAGGCCCACCCGTTCGTGGCCGACGTCGCCCGGCGGGACGACACCCGGGCCATGGTGGCGGCGGCCGTCGAGCGCTGGGGCGGGCTCGACATCCTGCACAACAACGTCGGCATCGAGTCCCGCCTGGACCTGATGGACCTCACCGAGGCGGAGTGGGACCGGGTGATGGCGGTGGATCTCAAGTCCATGTTCCTGGCCACCCAGGCCGCGGTGCCGGCGCTGACCGCCCGCGGCGGGGGCGCCGTGGTCTGCGTGTCCTCGGTGGCCGCGCTCCGCGGCCACGGGCGGACAGCCTACGCCGCCGCCAAGGCCGGCGTCATCGGCCTGGTCCGCTCGCTGGCCGTGCAGCTCGGGCCGCGCGGCATCCGCGTCAATGCCATCGCGCCCGGCCGGGTGTGGACGCCCATGGTCGAGGACCTCGGCCCCGAGGCCCGCGAGCGCCGCCGCCGCTCGGCGCCGCTCGGGACCGAGGGGACGGCCTGGGACGTGGCCTGGGGCGCCGTCTATCTGGCCAGCGACGAGGCCCGGTGGGTCACCGGCCACACGCTCGTCATCGACGCCGGCCTGTCGGTGGCCACGCCCTGAGGGGCCGCCGCGCTACGCGACCCGCACCTGGCCGCTGACCTTGCGGGCGATCTGCCGGGCGTGCGACTCGACGCCCTTCAAGTAGTCGAGCAGGGCCAGGTACATGGACGAGGCGTGCGGCATGCAGACGCCCTCGATCAGCCGCTGCTGGTGGACCAGCGCGTAGTCCTCGGCCAGGGCCTCCAGCGCGTGCCCCTGCTCGAGCACCCAGCGGATCAGCACCCGGTTGCCGGTGGGGACGATGTCGCGCACGCACTCCAGCAGCTCGATGGCCTTGTCGAACAGCGTGCTGACCTCCCGCATGGCGCGCTCGCTGAACGGGACCCCCTGCTCGATCATGGTCCGCACGGCGCGGGCCAGCAGCTCGACGTGGTCCCCGATGCGCTCGACGTGCATGGGGATCACCAGGACGTCGTCGGGGCCGCCGCGGGCCAGCTCGAGCAGCGCCTTCTCCCGCCGGTGGATCTCCCGGCCGAGGCCCTCGGCGGCGGCCAGCGGCCCCGTGTCCTGCCGGCGGAAGGCGTCGGCGACCAGGCGCAACATCTCCACCGCCTGGACGCACATGGTGTGGACGTCGGAGCGGAGCGATTCGGGGACGAGGAGCGGGCTCGTCATGCTCATGGCCGTCCTCCCGCGTTGGGCATCCATCCTAGCGCGGACCGCGCCCTTGCGCCGGCCGGAGCCCGGGGCGTACCGTAGGAGCCGCAAAGGAGCCCTCGATGAGCGACGGAGCGACGCTGATCCGCGGACTGGAAGGGGTGGTGGCGGCCCAGACCCGGCTGTGCGACCTCGACGGCGCCCACGGCCGCCTGGCCTACGCCGGCTACGACATCGCCGACCTCGCCCGCCAGGCGACGTTCGAGGAGACGGCGTACCTGCTCTGGCACGGCGAGCTGCCGAGCAAGCCCCAGCTCGACGCGTTCACCGCCGAGCTGGTCGCCGCCCGGGGGATCCCCCGCGCGCTGGTCGACACGCTGCGCCTGATGCCGCGCGACACCGACCCGATGCGTGCGCTCCAGGCCTCCGTCGCCGTCCTGGGCATGCACGATCCCGACGCCGCCGACGGCAGCCCGCCCGCGAACCGGCGCAAGGCGGCGCGCCTGACCAGCCAGATCGCCACCGCGATCTGCGCCCATGACCGGCTGCGGCGCGGCGAGGAGCCCATCGCCCCGGCTGCCGACCTCGGCCACGCCGCCAACTTCCTCTACATGCTCACCGGCCGCCGGCCGGGGGCGGCGGCGGTGCGGGCCTTCGACGCCAGCCTGACCCTCTACGCCGAGCACGAGCTGAACGCCTCCACCTTCACCACCCGCGTGATCACCTCCACCGAATCGGACATGCACTCGGCGGTGGCGGGTGGGGTCGGCGCGCTCAAGGGGCCGCTCCACGGCGGGGCCGGCGAGGCGGTCATGCGCACGCTCCTCGAGATCGGCGAGGTGGCCAACGTCGATCGGTTCACCGAGGAGGCGCTGCGGGCCCGGCGCCGGCTCATGGGCTTCGGCCACCGGGTCTACAAGGCCGGCGACCCCCGGGCCGCCATCCTGCGCGGCCTGGCCGAGGAGGCCTGCCGGCAGTCGGGCCAGTTCAAGTGGTTCGAGATGGCGGTGGCGCTGCACGAGCGCGTCAGCCGGGCCAAGGGGCTCATCCCCAACGTGGACTTCTACTCGGCCCCGCTCTTCTACTCGCTGGGCATCCCGGTGGACCTCTTCACGCCGGTCATCGCCGCCGGCCGCATCGCCGGCTGGACGGCCAACATCATGGAGCAGGCCGCCGACAACCGGCTCATCCGTCCCCGCGGCGACTACGTCGGTCCCGGCCGGCGGGCGTGGGTCCCGCTCGAGCGCCGCTGAGCGTGGGGCGGAGCCTCACCGCCAAGCTGATCGAGTCCCACCTGGTCGCCGGCAAGCCGGTGGCCGGCGAGGAAGTCGGGATCGGCGTGGACCAGGTCCTGCTGACCGACACCAACGGGACCATGGCCTTCCTGCAGTTCGAGGCGATGGGGTTCCCGCGGGTCGTGCCCGGGCGGGTGGTGGCCTACATCGACCACAACGTCTACCAGGTCGACTCCCGCAACAGCGACGACCACCGGTACCTGCAGACGGCCGCCCGGAAGTACGGGGCGATCTTCTCCAAGCCCGGCAACGGCATCTGCCACCAGGTCCACATGGAGAGCTTCTCGGTGCCGGGGCAGACGCTTCTCGGCACCGACAGCCACACGCCGCTCTGCGGGGCGGCCGGGATGCTGGCCATCGGCGCCGGCGGCCTCGACGTCGCGGCGGCCATGGGCGGCGGCCCGTACTTCTTCACCATGCCGGCCGTGGTCCGCGTGTGGCTCACCGGCGCGCTCCGGCCCTGGGTCACCGCCAAGGATGTCATCCTCGAGCTGCTGCGCCGGCTCACGGTGCGGGGCGGCAGCGGCAAGATCTTCGAGTACGCCGGCCCCGGGGTGGCGAGCCTCGGGGCGGCCGAGCGGATGACCCTCGCCAACATGGGGGCCGAGCTCACGCTCACCACCAGCGTGTTCCCGAGCGACGAGGTCACGCGCCGCTACTTCGCCCGGCTGGGCCGGGAGTCCGACTGGCGGCCGCTCGCCGCCGACGAGGACGCCGACTACGACGACGAGATCGCCCTGGACCTCTCGACCGTCGATCCGCTGGTGGCGCTGCCCGGCTCGCCCGACCGCGTGGTGCCGGTGACCGAGGTGGCCGGCACGCCGGTCGAGCAGGTCATGGTGGGCTCCTGCACCAACGGCTCGTGGCACGACATGGCCTCGGTGGCCGCCGTCCTGCGGGGCCGCCGCGTCCACCCCTCCGTGTCGTTCGTGCTCTTCCCGGGCTCCCACCGCATCCTCGAGACCATGGCCCGCCAGGGGCTGCTCGCCGACCTGCTGGCGGCCGGAGCGCTGGTGTCGGAGCCCTCCTGCGGGGCGTGCGCCGGAATCGGCCACGTCCCGGCCGCGGGCACCCGCAGCCTCCGCGCCTTCAACCGCAACTTTCCGGGCCGCAGCGGAGTGAAGGACGACCAGGTCTATCTCTGCTCGTCGGTGACCGCCGCCGCCTCCGCGCTCAGCGGCGCCATCACCGACCCTCGCACGCTGGGGGCGCGGCCGGCGCTGCTCGAGCCCGAGCGCTTCGCCGCCTCGGACGTCGGCTTCGTCCAGCCCGACGGCGGGGGCGAGGTCGTGCGCGGTCCCAACATCCGGCCGGTGCCGCTCGGCGAGCCGCCGGCCGAGCGGCTGGAGGCGCCGGTGCTGCTCAAGCTCGGGGACAAGGTCTCCACCGACGACATCTCGCCGGCCGGCGCCGCCGTGCTGGTCTTCCGCTCCAACATCCCGGCCATCGCCGAGCACACCTTCCAGTACGTCGACCCCACCTTCGTCGCCCGGGCCCGGGCGGCCGGCCGCGGCGTGATCGTGGGCGGCGAGCTCTACGGGCAGGGATCCTCGCGCGAGGTGGCCGCGATCGCCCCGATGTTCCTCGGCGTGCGGGCCGTGATCGCGAAGTCGTTCGCGCGCATCCACCGGGCGAACCTCATCAACTGGGGCGTCGTCCCCCTCGTGTTCGACGACCCCGGGGCCGGGGACGACATCGAGCGCGACGACCTCCTGCGGCTGGAGCCCCTGCGCGGCGCGCTGGCCTCGGGCGGGCGGGTGCGGATCGCCAACGCCCGGACGGGGCGGGCCTTCGCCGCCGCCTGTCCGCTGACGCCGCGCGAGCGCGACATCCTGCTGGCCGGCGGCCTGCTGGCCCACACCCGCGCCCTCCGCGGATGACCCGCCCCCGCTCCCACCTCGCCCACCCTCCGGTGCTGCCCCGCGTGCTCCCGGCGGCTTCCGCGCCGGTCCCAGCGCGGGCTTGGCGGTCTCGCGCGCCGGGTTCGCCGGTTCGCGCGGCCGCTTCGGCTCACGCGGCGGCTTTCCTGGTTCGCGCGGCGGCTCTGCCGCCGCAATCGGAGGGGGAGGCCTCGGAGGGGGCCGTCGA
>DATLZL010000182.1:0-12100 GCA_035574035.1 Binatia bacterium
GCGCAGCTGCAGCGCTACGTGTCCCCGCGCCTGGTGGAGCTGGCCCTGCGCGACCCGACCCGGCTGACCCTGCCCGGGGACTGGCGCCAGGCCACCGTGCTCTTCGCCGACATCCGGGGCTTCACCCGGTTCGTCGAGTCCACGCCGGCCCCGGTGGTGATCGGCATGCTGGACGAGTACTTCACGGCCATGATCGAGGCGATCTTCCGGCACCAGGGGACGGTCGAGCAGCTCATCGGCGACGAGATCGTGGCCCTGTTCGGCGTCCACGAGGACGAGGACCGCGCGGCCCCCCGGGCGGTGGCCGCCGCCCTGGACATGGTGGCGGGGGTCCGTCGCCTGTGCGCCCGGTGGGCGGCCGACGGCCGGCCGACCTTCGACATCGGCATCGGGATCTCGTCGGGCCGGGTGATGGCGGGCACGATCGGCTCGGCCGAGCGGCGGGAGCTGATCGTGGTCGGGCGGCCCATGATCGCCGCCGCCCGGATTCAGCGGATGACACGCCTGTTCGGCGCGCATATCATCGCCGGGGAGGAGACCTTCCAGCAGGTGCGGGACCTCGTCCGGTACCGGGAGCTCGGCACGCCCCGGCTCAAGGGGCTCCGCCACCGGGCGGCCCTCTACGAGATCCTGGGCTCGGTCGAGGACCAGCCGGTCGAGGTCGGCTGAGCGCCGGGCAGGAGGCCGATTGGAGCAGGCGACCGTCCTGATCGTGGACGACGAGCCGCGGGTGCTCGACTCGCTGGAGGCGATCCTGGCCGCCGACTTCCGCGTCCTGCGCGCCGGGGGCGGCGAGGAGGCGCTGGCCGTGCTCCGGGCCGAGCCCGACGTGGCCGTCATCCTGACCGACCACCGCATGCCGGGGATGACCGGCGTCGAGCTGCTGCGGCGCAGCCAGGACGTGGCCCCCGACGCCATCCGGATCGTGCTCACGGCCTACACCGACGTGGACAGCCTGATGGAGGCCATCAACACCGGGCGCATCTACCACTTCATCGCCAAGCCGTGGGAGCCCCAGGGCGTGGCCCAGGTCGTCCGTCGGGCGGTGGAGCGGTGGGAGCTGGCCCGGGACAACGAGCGGCTGCGCGACGAGCTGGAGCTGGCCCTCAACGCCGCCCGGCGCGAGGCGGCCGAGGCCCGTGACCGGCCGCTGGCCTTCGAGCGCCTGATCGGCGCCCGGACGGGCCTGCGGGCGGCGGTCGAGCTGGCCCGGAAGGTCCTGGACAGCGATACCACCGTGCTGCTGCTCGGCGAGACCGGCACCGGCAAGGAGGTGTTCGCCCGCCTGCTCCACGAGCACGGCCCGCGCCGGTCGCGCCGCTTCGTGGCCCAGAACTGCGGCGCGCTGCCGGAGACCCTGCTGGAGTCGGAACTGTTCGGCCACGTGCGAGGCGCCTTCACCGGGGCGGTGGCCGAGCGCCGGGGGCTCTTCGAGGAAGCCGACGGCGGCACGGTGTTCCTGGACGAGGTCGGCGAGATGTCGCCGGCCATGCAGCTCCGCCTCCTGCGCGTGCTCCAGGAGGGCGAGATCCGGCGGGTCGGCGCCTCCCAGGCCCGCCGGGTGGACGTTCGGGTCATCGCCGCCACCAACGCGGACCTGGAGGCCGAGGTCGAGACCGGTCGGTTCCGCCGCGACCTCTACTACCGCCTGAGCGTCTTCCCCATCCGCCTGCCCCCGCTGCGCGAGCGCGCCGGCGACATCCCGGCCCTGGCCGAGCACTTCTTGCGCCTCTCCCGCCAGCGCGCGCGCCGCGCGGTGGCCGGCATCGCGCCGGAGGCGATGGCCGCGCTCCAGGCCTACCCGTTCCCGGGCAACGTGCGGGAGCTGGAGAACGAGATCGAGCGGGCGGTGATGCTGGTCGACGACGGTCAGCCGATCGGCCTCCCGCACCTCTCCGAGCGGATCCGCGGGGCGGCCACCGGCACCCCCGGCGGCCGCCCCGGGCTGGCCGAGGCGATCGAGCAGCTCAAGCGGCGCATGATCGAGGACGCGCTGCGCGAGGGCGGCTCCAAGACCCGCGCCGCCGAGCGGCTCGGCATCTCCCGCCAGAGCCTGCAGCAGATGCTGCGGCGCCGTCAGGGCTGACCGGGTCGGTCAGTCCGAGACCTGGAACCCGGTCACCACCTTCTTGCCCTCCCGCTCCTCGTAGGAGGCCTTCACCCGGGCCCCTTCGCGGAGGGTGTCCATCTGGAGCCCCTCGGCCAGGTAGAGCTGGGTGCCGTCGTCGAGCACGATCATGCGGTCGGCGGCGTTGACCTGCTGGATCTTGCCCTCGACGTCGGCCGCCCAGGCTCCGGTCGCGGCGAGCGTCAGCAGCAGCGTCAGCGCGAGTGCGAGTGTCTTCATCGTCCCTCCCTCCTTGCCGCCGGATGGCGGCGCTGGAGGGCGGGGCAACCGGCGTGCCAGGGACGCGGGCGTGCCCGACCCGGACGACGGCCGGTTTTTGCGCGCGCGGACGTCCGCGAGGACGGCGCCGTGTGTGGCGGGATGGTCAGGGTGTGGCGAAATGCCCCGGCCCCTCAGGGGGGCGCCATCCGGGCGCGCTCCAGGAACGCCCGGATCGCCGGGACCGCCAGCACGGTCGTCTCGCCCGGCCAGGGGATGTCCACGCCGCGCTCCGGCGTTCCGCCGAAGGTGACCCGCGCCGTGCGGTAGCTCTCCACGATGCCGATGAGGCGGCCGGTGGCCGCGTCGAAGACGCCGCCGCCGCTGGTCCCGTAGGCGGCCGGCGCGTCGACCAGGCGGACCGGGCCCTCCAGGGCGACCTCGCCGTCGTCGCCGGCGATCTGGCTGACGATGCCGCTCACCACGGTCAGCCGGCGGCCCCAGGGGAAGCTCACCACCCACACGCTGTCGCCCAGCCGCGCGCTCTCCTGGAACCGGACCGGCGGCAGCACCACGCCCTCCACCGCGAGCAGGGCGAGGTCGCTGTCCGGACTGGTGGCCACGACGCGGGCCTGGACCCGGCCCTCGACGCCGGGAACGAGCGCGAACAGCCTCTGGCCGACGGCCGGCTCGAGGAAGTGGCGGGTGGTGAGCACCCAGGAGCGACCGGTCTCGTCGCTCCCCACCACGACGCCCGACGCCCAGCGGCGGCCGCCGCCCTCGCGCTCGGCCCCCAGCTGGACGGTCGAGGCCAGGGCCTGCCGCATGATGGGGGTCCGGTCGCCCGGCGTCGAGGCGCAGCCGGCGGCCAGCGCGGCGCCGGCGGCCAGCACCAGGAGCCGCCTCACGCCTCCTCCGCGGGGCGACGCAGGATCCGGTAGAGCGTGCGCCGGTCGATGCCCAGGAGCTCGGCGGCGCGCGCCTTGTTGCCGCCCGTCTCGGCCAGCACCTGCTCCACGTACCAGCGCTTGAGCTCCTCGAGCGTCATGCGGCGGTCCGGCCGGGCGACCGGCGGCGCCGGGGCCACCAGCCGGAGCTCCCGGGGCAGGTCCTCGGGCGTGAGCAGGGTGGAGGTCGTCAGGACGACGGCGCGCTCGATCACGTGCTCGAGCTCGCGCACGTTGCCCGGCCAGGGATAGGCGGCCAGCCGGTCGAGCGCCTCCCGGGTGAGCCCGATCACCGTCTTGCCGGCGGCGGTGGCCGCCTTCCGGAGGAAGTGCTGGGCCAGGAGCGGGATGTCCTCGGCCCGCTCCCGCAGCGGCGGCACGTGGATGGTCACGACGTTCAGCCGGTAGAAGAGGTCCTCGCGGAAGCGGCCTTCGTCCACCAGCTTTCTCAGGTCCCGGTTGGTGGCGGCGATGATGCGGACGTCCACCGGGATCGGCTCGGTGCCGCCCACCCGGCGGATCACGCGCTCCTGGAGCACGCGCAGGAGCCGGGCCTGGAGCGGGAGCGACAGCTCGCCGACCTCGTCGAGCAGGCAGGTGCTGCCGGCCGCCGCCTCCAGCAGCCCGCGCCGGCTCTGGGTGGCGCCGGTGAAGGCGCCCTTCTCGTGACCGAACAGCTCGGATTCCACCAGCGTCTCGGGTAGCGCGGCGCAGTCCACGACCGTGAACGGCCGCTGGGCGCGGGGACTGGCCTGGTGGATGGCCCGGGCCACCAGCTCCTTGCCGGTGCCGGTCTCGCCCTGGATGAGCACCGTGGTGTCCAGCGGGGCCACCCGGGCGATGGTCCGGTAGATCTCCACCATCCCCGGCGAGTGGCCGACCAGGTTCTCGACCCGGTCGCGCTCGCGCAGCGCCTGCCGGTACTGGAGGTTCTCCCGCTGCAGGCGCTGGGTCTCGAGCGCCCGGCGCACCGCCAGCTTGATCTCCTCGATCCGGAACGGCTTGGACAGGTAGTCGTAGGCTCCGGCCCGGATGGCCTGGATGGCGGTGTCCACCGTGGCGAACGCGGTGAGGATCAGGACCGGCACCGGCGGCCGGAGCGTGCTCAGCCGGGCCAGCACGCCCAGCCCGTCCAGGTCGGCCATGCGCAGGTCCACCAGCGCCAGGTCGATCGGCTCGGCCTCGGCGATCCGCACGCAGGCCTCGCCGCCCTCGGCGGCGCGGACCTGGTAGCCCTCGCGGGTCAGCACCTCCACCAGCAGGTCCCGGGCGACCGCGTCGTCGTCGGCGACGAGCAGGACGGGCGGGGCGCTCACCGGACTACCCGCCCGCGCCCGTCCAAGCCCGGAATCTCACGCGGCCACCGGCAAGCGCAGGCGGAAGGCGGCGCCCCGGCCCGGCTCGCTGTCGAGGTCGATGCGGCCGCCGTGCTCGCGGGCGATCTGGGCCGAGATGAACAGCCCGAGTCCCACGCCCCGGCCCTCGGCCTTGGTGGAGAAGAAGGGCTCGAAGATGTGCTGGCGCTGCTCGCCGGGAACGCCGCGCCCGGTGTCGGCGACCTCGACCACGACCTCGCGGTCGCCGGCCTCGGTCCGGGTGGCCACGTGGATCCGGCCGCCGCGGGGGGTGGCCTCGACGGCGTTGGTGAGCAGGTTCAGCACGACCTGCTGGAGCTGCCCGGGCTGGCCGTGGACCGGCGGCAGGTCCGGCGCCGGCGACAGGTGCAGGGCCAGGCCGGCCGCGTCCACGGCCGGACGGACCACCTCCACGCACTGGCCCACGATGCGGTTGAGGTCCACCGGCTCGCGCGGGCCGGGCTCGCGGCGGGTGAGGTCCAGGAGCTGCGCGATGATGGCGGTCACGCGCTGGAGCTGGTCCTCGATGACGCCCAGCCGGCGGCGGACGTCCTCGGTGAGCAGCGCCGCCGGCAGGTCCTGGCGCAGCAGCTCCAGGTGGCCCATGACGGAGTGCAGCGGCGTGCCGACCTCGTGCGCCACCTCGGCCATCAGGCGACCCGACAGCGCCAGGCGCTCGGCGTGGCGCAGGTCGCGCTGGAGGGCGAACAGCCGCGCGTTGAGCCGCTCGACCTCGCGGTAGCGGCCCTCCAGCTCCTGGGTCGCCTCCTTGACGCGGGCCTGCAGCTCCTCGTTGAAGTCGCGGAGCCGCGCCACCATCTCGTTGAAGTGCCGGGCCAGAACGCCGAGCTCGTCACCGGTCGCCACCTCGACGGCCGCCGTCGTGTCACCGGACTGCAGCCGGTGGACGGCGCGCATGAACCGGGCCAGGGGCCGGGTGACGACCAGGGAGACCACCAGGCTCATGAGCACCGCCATGACGACGACCGAGACCGCCGTCACCGCCAGCGCCCCCCAGCGGACCCGCGCGGCCAGGGCATCGGCCCGGTCCAGGGAGAACTTGGCCGCCACCGCGCCCACCACCTCGCCGTCCAGAGCCACCGGGGCGATCACCTCCCAGTACCGGGTGTGGGGCTCCCGGACGAGCCGGGAAAGGACCTGACCCCCGCGGACCCGCCGGGCGTCCTGGCGGGTGAAGGGCAGCCGGGCCCGCGGCTCGCTGGTGGCGACGACGACGGTGGCGTCCCCCTCGAAGCGGAGGACGTCGAGCTGGTGCACGTTGCGTCGGATCTCCATGATGCCGGCGATCTGCCGGCCGAGCAGGGGCCCGCTCTCGAACTCGCGGCGGTCGCCGATGGTGGCGGCCAGCTCCCGGGCGAAGGCGACGGCGCGTTCCTGCAGGTCCTCCTCGACCCAGGCCCGGGACAGCCGCAGGTGGAGCAGCGTGAAGGCGAACGAGACGACGACCAGGATGAGCAGGCTGGAGAGGACCAGCTTGGAGCGGATCGTGAGCCGCATCGCCAGCTCCACCTCGTCTCCGCCGGCCAGTATAGTCCAGGCGGTGGGTCCGGCCGGGGTCGCCCGAGTATGATGAGGCCGTGCGCCTGCACCGGCTGAAGCGCCTCCTGGTCGGCAGCCCCCTCCCGACGGCCCAGCAACGGCACGAGCGGCTCGGCAAGGCGGCCGGTCTGGCGGTCTTCGCCTCCGATCCGCTCTCCTCCAACGCCTACGCGACCGAGGAGATCCTGCGCGTCCTGATCCTGGTCGGGCCGCTGGCGCTCAGCTACTCGCTGCCCATCGCCGTCGCCATCGCCGCGCTCATCCTGATGGTGATCTCGGCCTACCGGCAGACGATTCGCGCCTACCCCAAGGGCGGCGGTGCCTACATCGTGGCCAAGGAGAACCTGGGCGTGCTGCCGTCGCTGGTGGCCGGGGCCGCCCTGCTCACCGACTACCTGCTCACGGTGGCCGTCAGCGTGGCGGCCGGCATCGCCGCCGTCACCTCGGCCATCCCCGAGCTGCGGCCGTACCGGGTGACGCTCTGCGTGCTGGTGGTGGTCGGTATCTCGCTGGCCAACCTCCGCGGCATCCGGGAGTCCGGCCGGATCTTCGCGCTGCCGACCTACCTCTTCGTGGTGAGCATCCTGGGGATGGTGGCGTACGGCCTGGCCGGCACCGCCCTCGGCCGGCTGCCGGAGGCGCCCTACGAGCCCCATCCGCCGGGGCTGGAGGCCATCGGCTTGTTTCTGTTCCTCCGGGCGTTCGCCGCCGGCTGCACCGCGCTGACCGGCATCGAGGCGGTCTCCGACGGCGTGCCGGCCTTCAAGCCGCCCGAGGCCCACAACGCGCGGGTGGTCATGGCCTGGCTGGGCGCCATCACGGTGACGATGTTCCTGGGCATCACCTACCTGGCCTACGACCTGGGCATCGTGCCGAGCCCCGACGAGACCGTCGTCTCGCAGATCGCCCGCCGCGTCTTCGGCGACGGCCCCCTCTACTACGGGATCCAGGCCGTGACCATGCTGATCCTGCTGCTGGCGGCCAACACGGCCTTCGCCGACTTCCCCCGGCTGTCCTACTTCATGGCCCGCGACGGCTTCATGCCCCGGCAGTTCCGCGCCCAGGGCGACCGGCTGGTCTTCTCCAACGGCATCGTCATCCTGGGCGGGCTGGCCATCGTGCTGCTGGTGGCCTTCCACGGCGACACCCACTCGCTGCTGCCGCTCTACGCGGTCGGCGTGTTCACCTCGTTCACGCTTTCCCAGAGCGGCATGATGCGCCGGTGGCTGCGGCTGCGCGAGCCGGGCTGGTGGTGGCGGGCCTGGTTCAGCGGCCTGGTGGCCGCGGTGACCGGGCTGGTGATGCTCACGCTGGCGGTGACCAAGTTCGCCGACGGGGCGTGGATCGTCGTCCTCCTGATCCCGACGCTGGTGAGCGTGTTCCTCGCCATCCGGCGCCACTACGAGAGCGTGGCGGCCCAGCTGACGCTGGAGGGCTTCGAGGCCACACCCATGACCAACACCGTCCTGGTCCTGGTCGGCGACCTCCACCGCGGCGTGGTCAAGGCCCTGCAGTACGCGCAGTCGCTGTCGCCCGGGGCGAAGGCCGTCTACGTCGAGACCGACCCCGAGCGCACGTGGCGGCTGGAGGAGAAGTGGGGCAAGTGGGGCATGACGGTGCCGCTGATCGTGCTGACCTCGCCCTACCGCTCGCTCCTGGGTCCGCTGATCGAGTACATCGACCACCTGCAGGAGAAGGGCGGCGAGAATCACATCGTGACGGTCGTGATCCCGGAGTTCATCCCCGCCCGCTGGTGGCAGCAGCTCCTGCACAACCAGACCGCGCTGCTGATCAAGGGGGCGCTGCTCTTCCACCGCAACGTGGTGGTGACCGACGTCCCCTACCACCTGAAGCACTGACCTCTCCCGCCGGGGCCCGTCGCGGACCCCGGCGGGGCGGCCGGCCGGGCCGGCGGCCGATCAGGTGCGCTCGACCAGGTAGAGGTGGGGCAGCATGTCCACGTAGATGTTGCCGTCGATCACCGTCTCGCCCTGCCGGTTCTTTTGCAGACCCCGCACCCAGGGCTTGGCGGCGGCGTAGCGGACGACCCAGGCCACCGGGATGTAGCCCACGTCGGTCTGGAGGATCTCCTCGGCCCGCCGGTAGTGCTCCAGGCGCTTCTTCGGCTCGCGGGTGTCGCGCCCGGCCTCCACCTCGCGGTCGAAGGCCTCGTTGGTCCAGGCCTGGCGCTTGCCGGTCGTCTTCTTGCCGTAGAAGGTGTCGAAGTACTCGTTGTGGGGGTCCGGATAGTCCATGAACCACCGGATCCACACGAACTGGTGCTCCTGCTTCCAGAGGCGCTCGCGGAAGACGCGCGGTTCCAGCACCTCGAGCTCGGTCTTCATGTTCAGGTGCTCGAGCAGCACGGCCTGCACCGCCTCGGCCAGCGGCTTGGCGCCGAGCGCCTCGTCGCGCATGGACAGGGTGATCTTCGGCCAGTTCCGGCCGCCCTCGTAGGGCGTGCCCTTGAGCTGGGCCAGCGCCAGCTTGGGGTCGAACCGCTGCAGGGCCCGGATCTTCGGGTCGTCGAGCGCGCCCGGGAAGCCGGGCGGGATCATCGAGTGCGCCGGCACCGCGAAGCCCTGGGCCACCCGCACGATGTTCTCGCGGTCGATGGCATGGGCGACCGCGCGCCGGACGCGGACGTCGTCGAAGGGCGGGCGGGTGACCTGCGGGATCAGGTACCAGGTACCGGGGAACGGGTAGCGGAAGACCTCCTTCTGGGTCTTCGGGTCGCCCTGCAGCCGCCGGAGGTCGGCCGGCTGGAGCGGCGAGAGGTAGACCTCGTTGTTCTCGTACGGCAGCGACCCGGAGGCCACCGGGATGATCGGGATGGTCACCTTCTCCAGCGTCACGTCCCGGGCCCCGAAGAAGTGCTTGTTCTTGCGGAGCACCATGACCCGGTTGTGCTCCCAGGTCTCGAGCACGAACGGGCCGTTGCAGACGATGTTGGCGGCCTCCGTCCACCGGTCGCCGTGCTTTTCCACGCTCGGCCGGTGGGCGGGCAGCGCGGCCAAGTAGGCGGCCAGCACCGGGAAGTAGCCGCGCGGCCCCTCCAGGGTCACCTCCAGGGTCCAGTCGTTGCGGGCCCGCACGCCGACCTGGCCGGGATCGGTGACCTGCTTCTTGTTGAAGGCCTCCGCGTTCTTGATGTCGTAGAGGAACGAGGCATAGGGGGCGGCGGTGGCCGGGTCGAGCTGCCGCTTCCAGGACCACTCGAAGTCGCGGGCCGTGCAGGGGCTACCGTCCGACCACCGCGAGTCCTTGCGGATCTGGAAGGTCCACACCGAGCCGTCGGCGTTAGGGGTCACCTTCTCGGCCACGTAGAGGACGGGCTGGTGGTCGGCGTTGAACTTCATGAGGCCGGCGAAGAGCGCCGGCACGCCGTTGCAGTAGAGGTCCTTGTTGAAGTCGTGGCTGGAGGGATCGTGCTGGAAGAAGCCGCCGCCGCCGTAGCGGAAGTGCTGCTCGGCGGCGAGCTTCTCCCCGGGGGCCGGTCGCGGCGCCGCCGAGGCCGGCCGGACATTGAAGCCGGCGGCCCCCAGCGCGGCCAGGCCGGCGGCCACGCGCAGGAAGTCCCGCCGGCTCTGGCCGATGGCGGCCAGCCGGGAGGCGAGCAGGTCGAACTGGGCGTCGGGGATCGGCGGTCGCATCATGGTCACCTCACTTGAGCTTGGGGTCCAGGGCGTCACGCAGGCCGTCGCCGAGGAACGTGAAGGCGAGCATCGTGATGGCGATGGCGATGGACGGGAACACGCAGAGGTGCCAGGCCGAGCGGAGGTAAGCCTGGCCCTCGCCGACCATCTGTCCCCACGACGGGGTCGGAGGGTTGATGCCGACCCCGATGAAGGACAGGGCGGCCTCGGTGAAGATCGCCTCCGGGATGCCGAACGTCACCGCGACGACGATCGGCGTCAGCGCGTTGGGCAGGATGTGCCGGCCCAGGATGCGGCCGAGCCCGGCGCCCAGCGCCCGGGCCCCGGCCACGAACTCGCGCTCCTTGAGCGCCAGCACCTGGGCGCGGGTCTGACGGGCGATGCCGACCCAGCCGGTGAGCCCGATGGCGATGAAGATGTTGGTCAGGCCGGCGCCCAGCATGGACATGACCAGGATGACGAACAGCAGGCGCGGGAAGGCGTACATGACGTCCACGAAGCGGGTGAGGAGCAAGTCCACGCGCCCGCCCACGTAGCCCGACAGCGCGCCGATCGGCACGCCGATCGCCACCACGATCAGCTGGGCGCCCAGCCCGACCAGCATCGAGACCCGGGCGCCGTGGATCATGCGCGAGAGCAGGTCGCGCCCCAGCTGGTCGGTGCCCAGCGGGTACGCCGCCGAGGGCCCCTCGGCGAGCCGGCCGAAGTTGGTCTTCGTGTACGGGTAGGGCGCCAGCAGGTCGGCGAAGACGGCGACCAGCGCCAGGGTCAGCACGACCACGCCGCCGGCCGCCGCCAGGCGATTGCGGACCAGGCGGCGGGCGGCGTCGCGCCAGAGCGTCGTCGGGCGCGTCGGCATCACGGCCGGGGCGTCGGCGGCCAGCAGGGCGGCCGGCGTGACGGAGGCCTGCGCGCTCAGTACCGGATCCTCGGGTCGAGCACGCCGTAGAGAAGGTCGACCAGCAGGTTCATCACGGCCAGGAAGGCGCCGTAGGTCAGCACCACGCCCATGATCATCGGGTAGTCGCGGCCGGTCATGGACTCCACGAAGAATCGGCCCATGCCGGGCACGCGGAAGATCGCCTCCACGAAGAAGGAGCCGGTGCCCAGGGCGGCGAACATCGGGCCGAGCAGGGTCACCACCGGCAGCGAGGCGTTCTTGAGCGCGTGCTTGAAGATGACCGGGGCCTCGCCCAGGCCCTTGGCCCGCGCGGTCAGCGTAAAGTCGGCCCGGATGACCTCGAGCATGCTGGCCCGGGTGAAGCGGGCGATCACGCCCATCGGTCCCAGCGCCAGCGTCAGCGTCGGCAGCACCCAGGCCCGCGGCGAGTCCCAGCCGCCGGTGGGGAACAGCGGGACGACGAACGAGAAGAGCACGATCAGGAACACGGCCAGCACGAAGTTGGGCACCGCCACCCCGAACGTCGCCAGGCTCACCGAGAGGTAGTCCCAGGTGCGGTTGTGGTGGACGGCGGCCAGCACCCCGAGCGTGAGGCCGCCGACCAGGGCCACCGCCAGCGCCATCGAGCCCAGCATCAGCGACACCGGCAGGGCCGAGGCCAGGATCTCGCGGACGGTGCGGGTCTTGTAGACGAACGAGCGCCCGAAGTCGCCCCGGACGGCCTTGGCCACGAAGATCGCGAACTGCTCGGGCAGCGGCCGGTCCAGGCCGTACTCGGCCGCCAGGTGCTTCTGGGCCTCGGGGGACAGCGGGTTGGCGCCCTCGGCCACCGGGTCCAGGGGACTCCCGGGCGTGGCGTGCATGACGAGGAAGGTCACGAGCGCCATGGCCAGGAGCGTGGGCACCAGCCACAGCAGGCGGCGGACGGCGTAGGTCAGCACAACGTCGTCGTCCCGGCGTGGGCAGTATCGGGGGGCCCGCCGAGGAAAGTCAAGATTCGCGCCCCCGCCGGCCGCCGCGTCCGAGCCCGGCGACGAGCCGCCGGAAACCGGCTCTGGCCCATCCAGCCGTCCGCCAGCAGTATGGTAGTATGGCGGTATGGTCAAGATCACGGTGACCCTGGACGAGGCGACCGTGGAGCGGCTCCGGCGGACGGCGGCCCGGACGGGGAAGCCGCAGAGCCAGGTGGTCCGCGAGGCCATCGGCGAGTACGCCGCCCGCGCCGACCGGCTCAGCGACGAGGAACGGGAGCGGACTCTCGCGACGCTGGAGCGGATCCGCCGGGAGCTGCCGCGGCGGCCGGCGGGGGCGCGAATCTTGACTTTCCTCGGCGGGCCCCCCGATACTGCCCACGC
>DATLZL010000183.1:0-4506 GCA_035574035.1 Binatia bacterium
GCCGTCTGGAACATCGGCCGGCCGCCGCGGCCCGGGAAGGCGACCACGGGCCGGATGCCGCCCAGGCCGGCGGCGGCCAGGTCGGCGCCGGTGAACACGCCGAGGACGCCGGGCATGGCGGCGGCGCGTCCCACGTCCACGCCGCGCAGCTCGGCGTGGGCGACCGGCGCCCGGGTGAACGCCGCGTAGACCTGGCCGGACACGGCGACGTCGTCGGTGAACCGGCCCCGGCCGGTGAGGAGCGGCTCGTCTTCGCTGCGCAGGAGATCACGGTCGCTGCCGAAGCGGAGCGGGCTCTGGCGCATTGACAGGGTTCCTCCGACGCGAGTATAAGCACTGGCGCGTCGGCGTCGACGCGGATCGAAGAAAGGAGCCCCCATGAGGACCGCCCGGGCCTTGTTCGAGAGACCGCTCGCCGTGCTCGCCGTCCTGCTCGGGGTCGTCGGCGCCGTCGCTCCGGCCCCGGCCCACGGTCAGGGCCAGCCGATCAGGATCGGCCTGCTGGCGCCCGTCACCGGGCCGCTGGCGACGCCGGGCCGCGACATGGTGGACGGGTTCCGGCTCTTCTGGGAGCAGGCCGGCCACAAGGCCGGCGGGCGGAAGGTCGAGATCATCCTCGCCGACACGACCTGCAACCCCGACCAGGCCCTCACCCAGGCCCGGCGGCTGGTGCACCAGGAGAAGGTCCACTTCCTGGTGGGCCCGCTGTGCGGGCACGAGGGACCGGCGGTGGCCCAGGTCAGCAAGGAGACCGGGGTCCCGCTGGTCATGGACCCGGCCGGCGCCGACACGGCGACCAAGTGGGACCGGACGCCGACCGTGGTGCGCACCGCCGTGTCGGCCAGCCAGATCGGTCACCCCTGGGGCGACTACCTCTACAACGAGCTGAAGCTCCGGAACGTGACGTTCATCGGCCAGGACTACACCTGGGGCCACGAGGTGACGCTCGGCGCGGTGCGGGTGTTCACCGAGCTCGGCGGCAAGGTGGCCAGGATCATCTGGAACCCGATCGGCACCCGTGACTACGGGCCGACCATCGCCGCCATCCCGGCCGACACCGACGCCGTCTCGGCGGTCGTGGTCGGCGTCGACCGGGTGCGCCTGTTCGAGGCCTGGTTCAACTTCGGCATGGACAAGCGGAAGAAGATCTACGGCGGCTACTGGATGCAGCAGGACATGCTGCCGCAGGTCGACGACCGGGCTATTGGCCTGATCGGCAACTGCCTGATCTACGCGGCCGGACTCAACACGCCCGAGAACCGGGCCTTCGTCGACGCCTTCGCCGCCAAGTACCGCCGGCTGCCGTCCTGGTTCGGCGAGTCGGCCTACACCGCCGGGCTGTGGACGAAGACCGCGATCGACGCCATCGAGGGCCGGGTGGAGGACGGCGCCGCCTTCCTGAACGCCATCCGGAAGGCGCGCATCAAGGCGCCGCGCGGGCCGCTCCGGCTGGACGAGTACGACAACCCGATCCAGAACGTCTACGTGACGCGGATCGAGAAGATCAAGCACCCGGTGCTGGGCGAGGTGCTGACCAACGTCCCGATCAAGACCTACGAGGCCGTCTCCCAGTTCTGGAAGTGGTCCCCGGAGGAGTTCCTCAAGCGGGGCCCGTACAAACGCTGATCAGCAGCGCGATCCTCCAGGCTGTCAACGGCACCTCGCTGGCCGCCCTCCTGTTCCTGGTCGCCAGCGGTTTCACGCTGACCTTCGGTCTCATGCGGGTGGTCAACATGGCCCACGGCGGGTACTACCTGCTGGGCGGCTACGTCGGCCTCTCCATCGCCGAGGCGACCGGCAGCTTCGCGCTCGCCATCCTGGGCGGGGGCGCCGCCATCGCCGCACTGGGGTTCCTGATCGACCGCTTCCTGCTCCGGCCCACGGGCGAGAACCACCTGGCCCAGGTCCTGCTCACCGTGGGCGTGGCGTTCGTCATCGGCGACGTGGCGCTCAAGATCTGGGGCGGCGACTCGCTGAAGGTCCCGGTGCCGCCCTTCCTGCGCGGCGCGGTGGAGCTGCCCGGCGGCCTGGTCTACCCCACCTACCGCTTCGCCCTCATCGTGTTCGGCCTGGGGGTGGCGGCCGTCCTCTGGGTGCTCTACCGCCGGACGCAGCTCGGCGCCCTGGTGCGCGCCGGCGTGGACGACCGCGAGCAGGTGAGCGCGACCGGCATCGACATCGACCGGCTGTTCATCATGGTGTCGGGCCTGGCCTCGTTCCTGGCCGGGATGGCCGGCGTGGTCGGCGGCGCCTTCCTCACCCTCTACCCCGGGGCCGAGTGGGAGATTCTCATCGTCGCGCTGGTGGTGGTCATCGTCGGCGGCCTCGGCAGCCTGGAGGGGGCGATGGTCGGGGCGCTGATCGTGGGCCTGCTCGACGCCTACGGCCGCTGGCTGCTGCCTGAGTTCTCCTACTTCGTGCTGTTCGGCCCGATGGCCGTGCTGCTGCTCCTCCGGCCCCGCGGTCTCTTCGGCCGGGAGAGCTGAGTGGGCCGGTTCCGCTGGTCGGTCTTCCTCCTCGGGCTGGCCGCGCTCGTCCTCTTGCCCCACGTCGCCGGCCCGTTCTGGGTGGGGCTGGCCACCCAGATGCTGGTGTTCGGGCTGCTCGCCCTGGCCGTGGACCTGCTGCTCGGACACGCTGGCCTCTTCTCGGTCGGCCACGCGTCCTTCTTCGCGATGGCGGCCTACACCACGGCCATCCTGCAGGTCCGCCACGACGTCCCGACCCTCCTGGCCGCTCCGGCCGGGCTGGCCGCCGGGACGTCGCTCGGCGCGCTGTTCGGCCTGGCCGTTCGCACGCGGGGCGTCTACTTCATCCTGGTGACCATGGCCTTCGGGTACGTCGTCTGGGGGGTGGCCCACCGGTGGGCCTCGTTCACCGGCGGCGACAACGGCGTGACGAACGTCCCCTTCCCGGCCGTGGGCCCGCTCCGGGTCGGCTCGCACACCGAGTACTACTACGTGGCGGCGGCGGTCGTCGTCCTCGTCGGCCTCGCCTACCGCGTCCTGGTCCGCTCGCCCTTCGGGCTGACCCTGCGGGGCATCAAGGCCAGCGAGAGCCGGATGCGGAGCCTCGGCTTCGACAGCGGCCGGCACCTCTACGCGGCGTTCGTGCTGTCGGCGGCCCTGGCCAGCCTGGCCGGTGTCCTCTACGTCTACTACAACCGCTTCGTGAATCCGGTCGCCTCGTCGTTCCCCGTCTCGGTCGAGGCCGCGCTCATGGCCATCGTGGGCGGGACCGGCACGATCGTCGGCCCGTTCATCGGCGCCGCCATCATCCTGGGGCTGCGCAACTGGGTGTCGAGCTTCTTCGAGCTCTACGCGGCGGTCATGGGAGTGGTGTTCGTGGTCACCGTGCTGTGGGCGCCCGACGGGGTGGTCGGCCTCGCCGGCCGGTTGCGGGACCGGCTGGCGCCCGGCGCGGGCGGCGGCGGGGCGGTGACGCCGGCGGAGGCGGGATGAGCGAGCCCGCAGTCGAGGTCGCCGAGGTCACCAAGGAGTTCGGCGGGCTGCGGGCCGTGGACCGGGTGTCGCTGCGGGTCGCGGCCGGCGAGCGGCGGGTCCTCATCGGTCCGAACGGCGCCGGCAAGACCACCCTCTTTCACTGCATCACCGGGACCCTGCGACCGACCGCGGGCCGGGTCGCGCTCTTCGGCCGCGACGTCACCCGCCTGGCGGAGTTCCGCCGGACGGCCCTGGGCCTGGGGCGGACCTTCCAGATCTCGAACGTGTTCCTCGACCTGACGGTGCTGGAGAACCTGCTGCTGGCCGCGCTCGGCACCCTTCGCCGCAAGTGGGTGATCCACCGGTCCGTCGACGCGTTCGCCGACCTCCGACAGGCGGCGAGGCGGGCGCTGGACCTGGTCGGCCTGGCTCCGCGCCTGCACGAGAGCGTCCGGCGCCTGTCCTACGGCGAGCGGCGGCAGCTCGAGCTCGGGCTGGCGCTGGCCGCCGCGCCCCGCGTGCTGCTCCTCGACGAGCCGTGCGCCGGCCTGGCCCCGGCCGAGCGCCAGCGCATCTCGACGCTGATCCGCGACCTGCCGCGGAGCATCACCCTGCTGATGATCGAGCACGACGTGGACGTGGCCCTCGGCCTGGCCGACCGCGTCACCGTGCTCCACCGAGGCCGGGTGATCGTCGAGGGCCCGCCGCCCGACATCCAGGCCGACGCCGAGGTCCGCGAGGTCTACTTCGGCCGTGTCTGAGCCGCTCCTGCAGGTGCGGGAGATCCACACCTACTACGGCGACAGCTACGTGCTGCAGGGGCTGAGCCTGGAGATCCGCCCGGGCCAGATCGTCGCCATCCTGGGGCGGAACGGGATGGGCAAGACGACGCTCATCCGCTCGATCGCCGGCCTGACACCGCCGCGCCGGGGCGAGGTGATCTTCAAGGGCCGCTCCCTGCGCGGGCGGCCGCCCTATGCGGTCGCCCAGCTGGGCCTGGCCGTCGTGCCTCAGGGCCGGCGCATCTTCCGGTCGCTCAGCGTGCGCGAGAACCTGCTCCTGC
>DATLZL010000184.1:0-10358 GCA_035574035.1 Binatia bacterium
CCCAGGCCAGGCGACCGGCGGCCCTCAAATCGGCCGCCAGCCGGTCCTTGAGCGGCAGCAGGTAGAGGACGTCGGCGGCGGCGTACTGCTCCTGGGCCGGCGACAGCGGCCGCCGCGACCAGTCGTCCTTCTGGCGCGAGGGCGGCAGAGTCACTCCCAGGTACTGGGCCAGCAGCACGTCGAGCCCGAGCGCGCGGGCGCCCAGGAAGCGCGCGGCCAGCGAGGTGTCGAAGATACGCCCGAAGCGTAACGCATACCGGCGCTTGAGGTGCGCCAGGTCGTTGTCGCCGGCGTGGAGCACGATCAGCGGCCGGCCGGCGGCGGTGATCTCGCCGAGCGGCGCGAGGTCGGGCAGCGCCAGGGGATCGACGAGCCAGGCCCGTCCGGCGCGGTCGGCGACCTGCACGAGCGCCAGCCGCTCCGGGTAGTGGTGGAGGCTGTCGCCCTCGGTGTCCAGCGCGATCTCGTCGGCCCCGGCCAGCGTACGGGCCAGGGCCACGAGCTCGGCCGGCGTGCGGACCCAGGTGACGGGCGGGATCGGCGGAGGCGTCGCTACGACTTCCGGGCCAGGATGGCCTGCTCGAGCCGGGCGAAGCGCCGGCGCAGCGGCTCCAGGCCCTCCTCGTGGGTGATCACGTAGAGCTCGTTGCGGCGGATGGCCTCGATGGCCATCGCCGCCACGGTCTCCGGCGCCAGCGTGCGGCCGATCAGCTCCACCGGCGGCGCCGGCGGCGCGGGCACCCGCAGGGCGGCCGGGCGGTTGCGCTCGCTGTCACGGATCCGCGTGGCGACGCCCATCGGACACAGCACCGACACGCCGATGCCGTAAGGGCGGAGGTCCTTGGCCAGCGTCTCCGACAGGCCGACCACGGCGTACTTGGAGGTGTTGTAGACGCCGAGCCCCTGCGAGGCGATCAAACCGGCCATGGAGGCCGTGTTGAGGACGTGGCCGCCCTCGCCCTGGGCGATCATCCGCGGCAGGAACGCCTCCAGCCCGTGGATGACACCCCAGAGATTGACCCCGAGCACCCACTGCCAGTCCTCATAGGTGGCCTTCTCCAGGCCGCCCCACACGGCTACGCCGGCGTTGTTGCAGAGGACGTGCACGCGCCCCAGAGCGGCGAAGGCCCGCTCGGCCAGGGCCCGCACCGAAGCCCGGTCGCTCACGTCCACCCCGATCCCGACGGCGCGGACACCGTGTCGCTCGAGGTCGCGGGCCACGGCCGCCGCCCCCGCCTCGTCGAGGTCGGCCGCCACGACGTGCGCGCCCTCGGCGGCGAGCGCCTGGGCCAGCGCCCGGCCGATCCCGCTGGCGGCCCCGGTCACCACGGCTCCGCGTCCCTTCAGCGGCTCGACGGCGTGTCTCCTTGCGGCCGGGGCTTGGCGGCGGGCGCGCTGCCCTCGAGCAGCGGTCTCAGCACGGTCTCGAGACGGTCCATGTCCGCCGGCTTCCGGAGAAAGGCGGCGAACCCGGCCTCCTCGGCCCTGAGGAGGGTATCCGGGCTCATGTCCCCGGTCAACGCCACGATCGGCACGTCCGGGCCGGAGTGGCTCCGGAACCGCTCGGCGAACTCGAAGCCGTGGATGCCCCGCAGGCGCAGGTCCAGCAGGACCACCGTGGGCCGGGTGCGGAGGGCCAGCTCGAGCCCCGTCTCGCCCGACTCGGTCATGACCACCCGGGTGTCCGGGAACAGGGCGGTGAGGTACTCACCCAGCGCCTGACGGGTGTCCAGGTCGTCCTCGACCACGAGGATCACCGGCATCGCGCCCAGTGTACCCGTCCGCGGCCGGTCCTGGACGGCGGTGTTCAGGCCGGTGGCGCCAGCTCCAGAGGCTCGAGCCACCCCGGCCGGCACCCGCGCCGCTCGAGCGAGGCCAGCACCCGCTGGGGGTGCCCCCAGTCGGCCCACCCGACGTCCTTGACGGGCAGCACCAGCAGCCGGTCCGCCATCCGGACCAGGACGTGCGCCGAGAAGGACAGCGCCGGCAGCCGCTGGTAGACCCGGCGGGCGACGGCCGGTTCCCGCCGGGTACCGATGGCCCGACGCAGGGGTGCGAGATCCTGCCAGACGTCGGGGACGGCCCGGCGGGCGATGTCCAGGACCGTCGAGGCCCAGCCCACCATGACGAAGCTGTTCCAGAGACACCGCCGGGCGTAGAGCGCCCGGGCCAGCGCCGGCGTGGGCTTCTCCCAGAACCGCCGGACACCGAAGACGACGGGGCCTTCGGCCTCCGGCGGCACCGGGCCCGGCTCGATCCAGCCGTACTCCACCTCCGGGCCCTCGGGCTCGATCCCGAGCAGGACGAGGCGCTCCGGCAGGGCGCGCACCACCTCGAGCGCCTGGGCGACCTGATCCATGAACGCCGGCTCCTCGGCGACGTCATGGTCCGAGGGCAGGATGACCACCGGCGCGTCCCCGGCCAGGTCCACGACGCGCAGCACCGGGTAGAGCAGACCGGCCAGCGTCCCCCGGTTGCGGGGCTGCACGACGAGGCGGCCTGGCGCCAGCTCCAGGGGCAGGGCGCCGAAGTAGCCGGCGTGGTCCGCGGTGACGACGACGACGTGACGGTCGGGCCGGACCACCCACTCGGCCCGCCGCCGCGTGCGGTCGATCATGGTCTCCCCGTCGACCAGGCGGCAGAACTGCTTGGGGCGCTCGTCACCGGCGATGCGACGCGTGAGAGCACGCAGCCGCGTGCCGTCACCGCCGGCGAGGATGACGGCCCAGGGATCGGCGACCGGCCCGAGCATGGCGGCCGCAATCGGAGCAACCCGCGTGCCGGGGCGACAGCGCCGCGATGGCGGTGCGCCGACGATTCATTCGCCGGCCGACAGGGCAACGGGTTTCCCAGGTTGGACAGGAAGCTCCGCCGGCGCCGGGCCCGCCGGCCGCACGGCGTGGTACGATGCGCGCCGGCTCCTCATGGACAGGCTCATCCCCGATGCTGGCGCGCGCCTGATGGGACCGGTCGGGTTCGTCGGGCTGGGCGCGATGGGCAGCCGTCTGGCCCGCCGCCTGTTGCAGGCCAACTGTCCCGTCATCGGCTGGAACCGCACCGCGGACAAGGCCCGCGCGCTGGCGGCGGCCGGCCTGCGCCCGACCCCCACGCCGCGCGCCGTGGCCGAGGCGGTCGAGGTCGTCTTCACGATGGTGACCGACGACCAGGCCCTGCGCGCGGTGACGCTCGGTCCCGACGGCCTGGCGGCCGGTTTGCGCCCGGGCGCCACGCTCGTGGACATGAGCACGGTCAGCCCGGCCGTCACCCGGGAGGTCGCCGACGCCGTGGCCGCGCGGGGCGCGGCGATGCTCGACGCCCCGGTGTCGGGCAGCACGATCACCGTCGAGCAGGGACAGGCTTCGATCGTGGTCGGGGGCGATCCGGCCGCGCTCGAGCGGGTGCGCCCCTACCTGGCCGTGATGGCGCCGGGCGGGGTGACGCACGTGGGCGGGCTGGGGCTCGCCAAGGCCATGAAGCTCGCGACCAACCTGGGCCTGGCCGTCCAGATGCTGGCCTTCAGCGAGGCGGTGCTGCTGGCCGAGAAGTCGGGCATCGCCCGCGAGACGGCGGTGGAGGCGCTGTTGCGGTCGGTCGTCGCCTCGCCCATGGTGAAGTACCGGGGCCCGTTCGTGCTGGGCCGGATGAGCCCGGAGGCCTGGTTCAGCGTGCCGATGATCCAGAAGGACCTGGAGCTCGCGCTGGCCCAGGCCCGCGTGGTCGGCGTCCCCCTGCCGGCGACGGCGCTGGCCCAGGAGTGGATGACGATGGCCCGCGGGCTCGGTCTGGGGGGCTACGACTTCGGCGTGGTCTTCGACGTGCTGGCGTGGATGAGCGGCGCCCCACCGAGCGCCAAGCCCGAGCGGCGATGAGGACTCCCGCGGCGGCGTACCGGCACCGGACTTGCTGGAACGACGCTCGCATGGCCCCTCCCGACCCGGTCGGGCCCAGGCAGGACTGAGCCATGCCCGCGGCGCCTTCCCGGCTGGCGTCGGCGGTAGCGCCGCCCGAGGACTCCGGGCCCTCACCCACCCTGCGGCTGCGGGACGCCATGGCCATCATCGTCGGCACGGTCGTCGGCGCCGGGATCTTCCGCACGCCGTCCCTGGTCGCGGCCCACGCCGGCAGCGAGGCGGCGGCGCTGCTGGCCTGGGTGCTGGGCGGCCTCATCTCGCTGGTCGGCGCCCTCTGCTATGCCGAGCTGGCCGCCGCCTACCCGCACGCCGGGGGCGACTTCCACTACCTCGGCCGGGCCTGGGGTCCGCGGCTGGCGTTCCTGTTCGCGTGGGCGAGGCTGGCTGTGATCCAGACCGGGTCGGTGGCGCTGCTGGCCTTCGTCGTCGGCGACTACGCCAGCCAGCTCGTGGGCCGCGGCGTCTCGGCGGCGGTGTACGCGGGCGCGGTGGTCATCGTGCTCTCCGCCGTCAACGCCCTCGGCGTCCGCAAGGGCACGGCCACGCAGAACGTGCTGACCGCGGCCGAGATCGCCGGGCTCGTCCTCGTCATCGGCGCCGGGCTCGCGGTAGCCTCGCCGGGGCCCACCGCGGCCGCCGCGGCGCCGGCCGCCTCGCCGGCCTTCGGACTGGTCCTGGTCTTCGTGCTCCTGACCTACGGCGGCTGGAACGAGGCGGCGTACGTCTCGGCCGAGGTGCGCGATCCGGGCCGGACGATGGTGCGGGCGCTGGTGGGTGGCCTGCTCCTGGTGACGGCGCTCTACGTGCTGGTGAACTGGGCGTTCCTGCACGCCCTGGGGCGCGAGGGGGTCGCCCAGTCGCGGGCGGTGGCCGCCGACATGATGCAGCGCGTCCTGGGCGCGCCCGGCGCGACGGTGGTCAGCCTGCTGGTCGTGGTCGCCGCCCTCACCTCGGTCAACGCCGCGATCTTCACCGGCGCGCGCACCAGCTGGGCGCTCGGCCGGACCTTCCCGGCCTTCGCGGTGCTCGGCCGCTGGGACGGACGGGCGGGCACGCCGGTCAACGCGATCCTCGTCCAGGGCGGCGTGGCGCTGCTGCTGGTGGTGCTGGGCGGCCTCACCCGCAAGGGTTTCGAGACGATGGTCGAGTACACGGCGCCGGTCTTCTGGTTCTTCTTCACGCTGACCGCGCTGTCGCTGATCGTGCTCCGCATCCGCGAGCCACACGTGCCCCGCCCGTTCCGCGTGCCGCTCTACCCGCTGACGCCGCTGATCTTCGCCGCGACGTCGGCCTACCTGCTCTACTCGAGTCTGGCCTACACCGGCATCGGTGCGCTGGTCGGCGTCGCCGTGCTGGCCCTGGGGGCCGTGGTGATGGCTCTCGGGGGATCGCGACGTGCAGAAAGGACATCGCCATGATCCGACACCGTCCGCTCTGGCTCTTTCTGGTCCTGGTCCTGGTCGCGGCCGTCGCCGCCGGCGCTCAGGAAACGACGGTCAAGAAGAAGGATCCCGACGTGCCGTACGTCCCCACGCCCGAGCGCGTGGTGGACGAGATGCTGCGCATGGCCAACGTGACCGGCAAGGACGTCCTCTACGACCTGGGCTCCGGCGACGGCCGGATCGTCATCACCGCGGCCCGGCGCTTCGGCACCCGCGGGGTCGGCATCGACATCGACCCCGAGCGGATCCGCGAGGCGAACGAGAACGCCCGGAAGGCCGGCGTGACCCACCTGGTGAAGTTCATCGAGGGCGACATCTTCGACGCCGACATCAGCGAGGCCACGGTCGTGACGCTCTACCTGCTGCCGGCGGTCAACCTGCAGATCCGGCCCAAGCTGCTGCGCGAGCTGCGACCGGGTACCCGCATCGTGTCCCACAACTACGACATGGGGGACTGGCAGCCGCAGCGCACGCGGCGCCTGCAGGTCAACGGCACCGAGCACGTCGTGTACCTGTGGACGGTGCCGCGCACGAGCCAGAAGCGCTAGGTCATCGAGGGGGCCTCGACGGCCCCCTCGAGACTCCCCCGGGAGCCGGGTGCGCGGGCGGAGCCCGCGGGCGGATCAGCGGGGGCGGAGGCGCTCCTCCAGTTCCTCGAGCGAGCGGGGCCAGTCGCCGCGCAGCAGCCGGGACAGCGCCCGGTCCGCCAGCAGCCGCCCCTCGGTCTGGCAGGTCGGGCAGTAGTTCGTCTCGTTCTCCGCGTGGACGATCCGCTGCACGGGGGTGCCGCACACCGGGCAGGGCTGGCGGAAGCGGCCGTGCACGGCCATGCCGGGCCGGAAGGCCGTGACGTCCTCGGGGAACTCCCGGGCCGCCGCAGCCACCAGGCGCTCGGTCCACTCGCGGAGGACGGCCTGGGTGGCCGCGTGCAGCCGGGCCACCTCGTCCCCGGTGAGGCGATCCGTGAGCCGGACGGGACTCAGCCGCGCCCGGTGCAGGATCTCGTCGGCGTACGCGTTGCCGATCCCGCTGAAGAGCTCCGGATCGGTCAGCGCGCGCTTGAGCGTGTGGCGCTCGCGCCCGAGCGCAATCCGGAAGGCGGGGAGATCGGCGTCCAGCGGCTCCAGGCCGCCGGGGTCGTGGGCGGCCAGGGCCGCCTCGCCGGCCACCAGGTAGACCGCCGCGCGGCGACGGGTGCCGGCCTCGGTCATGACGAGCGTCCCGGTGGAGAAGTCGAAGGCGGCCACCGCCGAACGGACGCCGCGGCGGGGGCCCGTCGGTCGCCAGTGCAGCCGGCCGGCGATTATGAGATGGAGGACGACGAAGTGCTCGCCCTCCAGCGCCATGACGATGCGCTTGCCGAGCCGGCGCAGGCCGACCACCGTCCGGCCGGCCACGGCGGCCGGCGCCGGCTCCACCGAGCGCAGCACGAACGGGTGGAGGATCTGGACCCGTGCCAGGCGGGCGCCCTGGATCCGGGGCCGCAGCGCGGCCAGATAGGCTTCCACGTCGGGTAGTTCCGGCACGCCGGCGACGGTACCACGCCGGCCGCGGTGCTTGCTCCCCGCGGTATGCTGGGCAGGCGATGCCCGACACGCCCCGGCCGCCGGTCGCGCCGCGGCGGCCGACCTTCTTCACCCTCCACGGCGACCGCTACCAGGACGACTACGCCTGGCTGCGGAGGAAGGACGACCCGGAGGTCCTCGCCTACCTCCAGGCCGAGAACGACTACGCCGACGCGGTGATGAAGCCCACGGAGGCGTTCCAGGACGCCCTCTACCAGGAGATGCTGGCCCGGATCAAGCAGGACGACTCGACCGTCCCCTACCGCCGCGGACGTCACCTCTACTACTCGCGCACCGAGCAGGGCAAGCAGTACCCGATCCACTGCCGCCGGGCCGACGAGCCGGACGCTCCGGAGGAGGTGACCCTGGACCTGAACCGGCTGGCCGAGGGCCGGCCCTACATCGCGCTCGGCGTCTACACCGTGAGCGACGACGGCCACCGCCTGGCCTACAGCCTGGACTTCACCGGCTTCCGCGAGTTCACGCTGGCCGTCAAGAACCTCGCCACCGGCGAGGTGAGCGGCGAGCGGATCGAGAAGGTGGCCTCGGCCGCCTGGGGCGCCGAGCCCGACGTCCTCTACTACGTCACCGAGGACCACGCCAAGCGCCCCTGGCGGCTCTGGCGCCACCGCCTCGGGTCGGACCGCGACGACCTGATCTATGAGGAGGCCGACGAGCTCTTCCGCCTGCACGTCTGGCGCTCGCGCTCCCTGGCCTTCCTCTTCGCCGCCTCCCGGTCGTTCACCAGCGCCGAGATCCGGTACCGGCCGGCGGCCGGACCGGACGCCGCCTGGCGGCTGCTCCATGCCCGCGAGCCCGACCACGAGATCGACGTGGACCACGGCGGCGACTTCTTCTACCTGCGGACGAACGGCGGCGGCCTCCGGAACTTCCGCCTGGTTCGCGCGCCGGTCGCCGACCCGCGGCCGGCCCGGTGGGAGGAGCTGATCCCGCACCGCGAGGACGTCATGCTCGAGGACGTCGACGTCTTCGCCGAGCACTACGTGACCCACGAGCGCGAGGACGGCCTGGTGCGGCTGCGGGTGACCGAGATCGCCTCGGGAGCCTCGCACCGGGTGGAGTTCCCGGAGACGGCCTACGAGGTCGACCCCGAGCCCAACGCCGAATTCCTCACCCGTCACTACCGGTTCCGCTACCAGTCGCTGGTGACGCCGCCCTCGGTGTTCGACTACGACATGGTCGAGCGCCGCCTGCTGCTGCGCAAGCAGACCGAAGTGCTGGGCGGCTACGACCCGACGCGCTACCGGACCGAGCGCCTGCACGCGACGGCGCCCGACGGCACCCGCATCCCGATCTCGCTGGTGGCCCCCAAGGACCGGGCCCCCGGGGAGCCGGGGCCGCTGCTGCTCACCGGCTACGGCGCTTACGGCATCCCCTACCCGGTCACGTTCTCCTCGACGCGCCTGAGCCTGCTCGAGCGCGGCGTGGCCTACGCCATCGCCCACGTCCGCGGCGGCGGCGAGGGCGGCAAGCGCTGGCACGACGCCGGCCGCATGGCGGCGAAGCCGAACTCGTTCACCGACTTCATCGCCGCCGCCGACTTCCTCACCGCCGAGGGCTGGACGGCCCCCGACCGTCTCGTGATCGAGGGCGGCAGCGCCGGCGGGCTCCTGATCGGCGCCGTGCTCAACCGGCGCCCCGACCTGGCCGCCGCCGCCGTGCTGCGGGTGCCGTTCGTGGACGTGCTCAACACGATGCTCGACGAGGACCTGCCGCTCACGGTGGGCGAGTTCGAGGAGTGGGGCAACCCCAAGGTCCGCGAGCACTATGAGGTCATCCGGCGCTACTGCCCCTACACGAACCTCGGGCCGCGCCGCTACCCGGCCCTGCTGGTGAAGACCTCCCTCAACGACAGCCAGGTGATGTACTGGGAGCCGGCCAAGTACGTGGCGCGGCTGCGGGCCCTGTCGCCCGAGACGCTGGTGCTGCTCAAGACCAACCTGGCCGCCGGCCACGGCGGCCCCTCGGGTCGTTACGACGCCCTGCGCGACCTCGCCTTCGACTACGCCTTCATCCTGAGCCGCCTGGGCCTGGCCGGCTGACGCCGCCGGCCCTGCGCGACCGGATGGAGATCCTGACGCTCAGCGGCCACACCGCAAGGTCGCGCGCCGGCTGGCCGAGGGCCAGCGGGCGCGATCACCGCGCTCGCCTCGCTCGCCGCCCGGCGCCGAGCGACGTGGCGATGACGGGCGAGATCACGCTGCGGGGCAAGGGGTGCTGCCGGTGGGCGGGATCAAGGAGAAGGTGCTGGCCGCCCACCGGGCGGGAATCCGCACGGGTATCCTGCCCCGGCGCAACGAGCGCGATCTCGAGGACGTGGCCTCCCGTCGCATCGGATGTCGGCTCGGCGGCGTCCCTCTCGGCCGGCCGCCTGCACCCGTGCAGCTCCCGTGCCCGCGGGCTGTCATAATAGGGCCCGCTTCGCGCCCACGGGCGCCCGGGAGGATCCGATGGCCGACGACGAGCTCTGCTGGATTCCGGCCTCCGAGCTGGCCCCTGCCATCGCGCGCCGGAAGATCTCGCCGGTCGAGGTCGTCGAGGCCGTGCTGGCTCGCATCGAGAAGACCCGCCGCCTCAATGCCTGGGTCACCGTGGACGCCGACGGGGCGCGCCGGGCCGCCCGCCGCGCCGAGCGGGCCGTCATGCAGCGCCGCCCGCGCCTGGGGCCGCTGCACGGCGTCCCGTTCGGCGTCAAGGACCTGGTGACCACGCGGGGGATGCGCACGACGTTCGGCACCCCGCTCTACCGCGACCACGTCCCGGACGAGGACGCCCCCGCCGTCGAGCGCCTGAAGGCCGCCGGCGCCATCCTGATCGGCAAGACCAACACGCCGGCGTTCGGCTGGGTCGGCATCACCGACAACCTGCTGTTCGGGGTGACCCGCAACCCGTGGAACCCCGAGCGCACGCCGGGCGGGTCCTCGGGCGGGGCCGGCGCCGCGGTGGCCGCCGGGCTGGCGCCGCTGCACGTCGGCACCGACGGCGGCGGGTCCATCCGCAAGCCGTCGGCCTTCACCGGCACCTTCGGCCTCAAGCCCTCGTTCGGCCGGGTGCCGGTCCACCCGTTCAGCGCGGCCTGGAGCCTCTCTCACGTGGGCCCCATGACCCGCACGGTGAAGGACGCCGCGCTGATGATGAACGTCCTCGCCGGCCCCGACGAGCGGGACTCGACCTCGCTGCCGGCGGCGGGCGTGGATTTCGTCCGGGCGCTGCGGGGAAGCCTGCGCGGCGTGCGGGTGGCGTACTCGGACACGCTCGGGTTCGCGCCGGCGGTGGACCCGGACGTGCGGGCCCTGACCGCCCGGGCCGCGCGCGTGTTCCGCGAGCTCGGCTGCCGGGTCGACACCGTGAACCCCGGCTGGCCCTCGCCGTGGCCGGCGTGGCGGGCGATCTTCCTCGGCGGGATCGCCAACCGCCTG
>DATLZL010000185.1:0-9000 GCA_035574035.1 Binatia bacterium
CGACGGCCGCCTGGCCGACCGCGCTCACCGCGCCGGCCCGGGCGATCCGGTCGACGAGGTGATAGAGCGAGTCGAGCCGCTGCACGGTCGTCCGGAGCCGCGCCTCCGCCGCTCGGCGCTCGCTGATGTCGCGGGCGATCGAGGAGGCACCGATGATGCGGCCGGTGCGCGGGTCGCGGACCGGCGAGATGGTCACCGAGACCGGGATCCGCCGGCCGTCGCGGCTCACCCGCTCGGTCTCGAAGTGGCGGACGGCCGCGCCGCTCCGGATCCGGGCCAGCAGCTCGGCCTCCTCGTCCGCCCGGTCGGGGGGGACGATCAGGGCGATGGGCCGGCCCACCGCTTCCGCCGCCGCCCAGCCGAACAGGCGCTCGGCGGCCGCGTTCCACGAGGTGATCACGCCGTCCGGGCTCTTGGCGATGATGGCGTCGTCGGCGCCGGCCACGAGCGCGGACAGGCGCGCCGCGTCCGCCTCGGCCTGCTTGCGCTCGGTGATGTCCCGGCCCGTCGACTGCAGCTCGACCAGGCGGCCCTGCTCGTCGAACAGGGCGTGGTTCATCCACTCCGTCCAGCGCACGTCCCCGTCGGCCCGGAACACGCGGTTCTCGATGAGGGTGACCGGGGCAGCCGGCGTGAGCCCGGCCAGCGCGCGCTCCACCGCCGGCAGGTCCTCGGGGTGCACCACCGGCATCCAGCGCCGTCCGACCAGCGCTTCGCGCGCCCGCCCGAAGTACCGGCAGTACGCCTCGTTGGCGAAGAGGATGACCCCGTCGGGCCGAAACCGACAGATCAGGTCCGGCTGCTTCTCGACGATGTCGCGGTAGCGCTCCTCGCCGGTCGCTTCGCTGGCCATCCCACCTCGCTCGGTAAACGACGACGGGCCGGGGAAGCCCCCGGCCCGTCCCGTCGGATCACGTGGTGGAGGGTAAGGGATTCGAACCCTCGACCTCGGCGTTGCGAACGCCGCGCTCTCCCAACTGAGCTAACCCCCCGAAGTCGAACGGCGCTTATTGTACACGGCTCAGCGCGCGGCGGCCCCGCCTTTGGCGTCACCGGCGAAGAGGTGGCTCAGCAGCTCCATCGGCAGCGGGAAGAACGTCGTGGTGTTCCGCTCGGAGGCGATCTCCCGCATGGTCTGCAGGTAGCGCAGCTGGATCGCGATAGGATTCTGGGCCAGCACCTGGGCGGCGTCGCTCAGCTTGGCCGCGGCCTGGAACTCGCCGTCGGCGTTGATGACCTTGGCCCGGCGCTCGCGCTCGGCCTCGGCCTGCTTGGCCATCGCCCGCTGCATGTCCTGCGGCAGGTCGATGTGCTTGACCTCCACTGTGGTGACCTTGACCCCCCACGGGTCGGTGTGCTCGTCGATGATCCGCTGCAGCGTCTGGTTGATCTTGTCGCGGGCGGCGAGCAGGTCGTCGAGCTCCACCTGCCCCAGCACCGAGCGCAGCGTGGTCTGGGCGATCTGCGAGGTCGCGTAGAGGTAGTCCTCGACCGAGATGACGGCCCGCTCGGGATCCACCACCCGGAAGTAGATGACGGCGTTGACCTTGATGGAGACGTTGTCGCGAGTGATCACGTCCTGGGGCGGCACGTCCATCGCCACCGTGCGCAGGCTCACCTTGACCATCTTGTCGATCAGGGGCACCAGCAGCACCAGGCCCGGCCCGTTGCCCTGGCCCCCGGGGTTGAGGATCGCCCGGGCCGAGCGCCCGAGGCGGAAGATGACCGCCCGCTCGTACTCGCGCAGGATGCGCACGAACGAGCCGACGAAGAAGAAGAGGGCGATGACGACGACGAGCAGCAACAGGCTGTCCACGTTGATCATGGCGACCCTCCGGCCTGGCCGGTCTTGACGACCCGGAGCGTGAGCCCCTCCACGCCGACGATCCGCACCGGGGCGCCATCCTCCACCGGCTCGTCGGCCACGGCCCGCCACAGTTCCCCTTGCACCGCCACCTGACCCTGCGGCGCCAGCGGGCCCCGCGCCACCGCCGTCAGGCCGATCAGACCCTCCGCCCCCAGCACCGGCCGCCGGGTCAGCGCCCGCACGCCGGCGGTGAGCACGAACAGGAACAGGCCGGCGGTGACGGCCAGCGTGGGGCCGATGACCCACCACGAGACCCGCAGGCCCCCGATCCCCGGCGTATCGAACAGCATGAGCGAGCCCAGGGCCATGGCCACCACGCCGCCGGCGGCCAGGATGCCATGGCTCACGATCTTGATTTCGGCGATCAGCAGCCCGAGGCCGAGCAGGATCAGCAGCAGGCCGGCGTAGTTGATCGGCAGGCTCTGGAAGGCGAAGAAAGCCAGGATGAGGGAGATCGCCCCCAGCACCCCGGGGAAGATGGCGCCCGGGTTGTAGAGCTCGGCCAGCAGTCCGATGGTGCCGAGCATCATGAGGATGTAGGCGACGTTGGGGTCGGTGAGGATGCTCAGGAGGCGGTCGCGGAAGCCGATCTCGATCGTGTGCACCGCAGCCCCGGCCGTCGCCAGCGTCACCGGACCCGAGGCCGTCTTCACCCGCCGGCCGTCGGCCTTGGCCAGCACCTCGGCCAGGGATTCGGCGACGAAGTCCACCACCTTGAGCCGCACCGCCTCCCGCTCGGTGATCGAGACCGACTCCCGCACCGCCTTCTCGGCCCAGTCGGCGTTGCGGCCGCGCTCGAGCGCGACCGTCCGGGCGAAGGCGGCGGCGTCGTTCTCGATCTTGCGCAGGCTTTCCTTGTCCACGCCGCCGCCCAGGGCCACCGGGTGGGCGGCGCCGATGTTCGTGGCCGGGGCCATGGCCGCCACGTGGGCGGCCAGCGTGACGAAGACTCCGGCCGAGGCGGCGCGCGCTCCGGTGGGCGCCACGTAGACGATCACCGGCACCTCGGACCCCAGCAGGCGCTGGACGATCGCGCGCATCGAGCGCTCGAGGCCGCCCGGCGTGTCGAGCTCGATCACGAGCGCCTGGTGGCCCTCGGCCCGCGCCCGGTCCAGGGCGGACTCGATCAGGCGGACGGTGATCGGGCTGATGACGCCCTCGAGCTTCAGGACCGAGACGGGCCGGGGCGCGGCCGCGGCGCCGCCGGCGGCCAGCAGCAGGACGCCGAGCGCCAGCGTTGCCGCCGCCCGCGTCATCGCCTGAGCGCCATGACGCTGAGCAGCTCGAACATCAGGTTGGCGGCCAGCAGGGCCGTCACCTGCCCGGGGCCGTCGTAGGGCGGCGCCACCTCCACCACGTCGGCGCCCACCAGGGTCAGGTCGGCGAGCGCGCGGACCAGCGCGACGGCCTCGTAGGAGCTGAGGCCGCCCACCTCCGGCGTGCCGGTGCCGGGGGCGAAGGCCGGGTCCACCGCGTCGATGTCGAACGAGCAGTAGACCGGGCCGCCGCGCAGCCGGGCCAGACGCTCCCCGACCCAGGCCACGCCCTGCTCCTTCACCGTCTCGATCCGGACCACCTCGATGCCGTGGCGATCCTGGAAGGCGAAGTCCTCCGGCCCGTAGAGCGGCCCCCGGATGCCGATCTGTACCATCCGGGCCGGGTCCACCAGGCCTTCCTCGACGGCGCGCCGGAACGGCGTGCCGTGGAAGAACTTGCTGCCGAAGTACTCGTCCCAGGTGTCCGGGTGGGCGTCGAAGTGCACGAGCCCGACCGGGCCGTGACGTCGCCCGAGCGCGCGCAGCACCGGCAGCGAGACCGAGTGGTCTCCGCCGACGGCCAGCGGGCGGGCGCCGGCGTCCACCACCTCCCCCACGCGGCGGGCGACGGCCTCGAACGTGCGCTCGATGGAGATGGGGACCACGTCGACGTCGCCGCAATCGGCCACCCGCAGCCGCTCGAAGGGGTGGACCTTCAGCACCGGGTTCCAGGGACGGATCAGCGAGGACTGCTCGCGCACCGCTCGGGGACCGAAGCGTGCGCCCGGCCGGTACGAGGTCCCGCCGTCGTACGGGATGCCGAGCAGGGCCACGTCGAGCCCGGCGGGCGAGGGCACGTGCGGCAGGAGCATGAACGTGGCGACCTGCCCGAACCGCGGGGAGACGAACGGATCGCGGGGGCCGGGGCGCATCTACAGCACGGCGGCCAGCTCGGCCAGCGCGGTCGCGAGCCGCTCGACGTCCTCCGGCGAGGTGAAGACCGAGAAGCTGGCGCGCGAGGTGCCCACCACGCCGAGGCGCCGCATCAGCGGCTGGGCGCAGTGGTGCCCGGCCCGCACGGCGATGCCGTGCTGGTCGAGCCAGGCGGCGACGTCGTGGGGGTGCAGGCCCGCCACGCTGAAGGCCACGACCGCCCCGCGCTCGCTCCCCGCCCGCGGCCCGTAGACGGTCACGCCGTCCAGCGCCGAGAGCGCGGCCACCGCCTGTCCGGCCAGCGCCTGCTCGTGCTCCTGCACGCGCTCCATGCCGAGCTTCTCGAGGTATTCCACCGCCGCCGTCAACCCCACCGCTTCGGCGATCGGGGGCGTCCCCGGCTCGAACCGCCACGGCAGGTCGTTCCACGCCGCCCGGTCGAGCCAGACCTCCTTGATCATCTCGCCGCCGCCCCGTGTGGGCTCGAGCCGCTCGAGCACCGCCCGCCGGCCCCAGAGCACGCCGATTCCGGTCGGGCCCAGCATCTTGTGGCCGGAAAAGACGTAAAAATCACAATCCAGAGCGGATATATCAAGTGGCATGTGAGGCGCCGCTTGAGCTCCGTCTACCACCGTCACCGCCCCCACCCGGCGGGCCCGCCGGCAGAGCACGGCCACCGGGTTGATGGTGCCCAGAACGTTGGAGACGTGGGCGAAGGCGAACACGCGCGTGCGCTCGCCGATCAGGCGGTCCAGCCCTTCCAGGTCGAGCCGCCCGTCGGCCGTGACCGGGACGGCCCGGACGACGGCGCCGGACCGGCGGGCCGCCATCTGCCAGGGGACGACGTTGGAGTGGTGCTCCATCTCGGTGATCAGGATCTCGTCCCCGGGCGCGAGGGTCCGGCCGAGCGCGTCGGCGACCAGGTTGAGGCCGTCGGTGGTGCCGCGGGTGAAGATGACCTCCTCGCGGGCGCCGGCGCCGATGAAGCGCTGAACGCGGTCGCGCGCCGCCTCGTAGAGCTCGGTCGCCTCCTCGCCGAGCGTGTGGATCGACCGGTGGACGTTGGCGTGACTGCGCTCGTAGTAGCGCGTCATGGCCTCGATCACCGCCCGGGGCTTCTGGCTCGTCGCCGCCGAATCGAGGTAGACGAGCCGGTGGCCGTTGATCACGCGCTCGAGCACCGGGAAGTCGCCCCGGGTCAGCTCGTCGAGCCTCATGGACCGGCTCCGTCGAGGGCGGCGGCCAGGACGCTCAGCGGCAAGGTCACGCACCGCATCCGGGTGGGCCGGACGTCGGTCTGGAGGACGTCGAGGATGTCGGCGGTCTCGATCCGCCGCGCCTCGGCCGCCGTCCGGCCCTCGACCATCTCCGCCAGGACGTCGGCAGACGCGGTGGAGATCGCGCACGAGTCGCCGACGAAGCGGGCGGCCCGCACGCGCCCGCCCTCCAGGGCCAGCATCAGGCGCACCCGGTCCCCGCACAGCGGGTTCACGTCCTCGGCGACCGCGGCCGCCCCCGGCAGCTCCCCGCGGCGCCGCGGCCGCCGCCAGCGCTCGCGGATGACGTCGCTGTATAGCCCTCGGAGAGGGGCTTCGCCCCCCTGCCGATCCCTCCCCCCGGAAAGCGCCGCGCCGGCGGCGCCGGCGCTCGAGAGGCGTGGTTCGCCGGACGCGGAGCCGGCGCTCGAACCGCGGGGGTCCACAGCGCGGGCGAAGTCGGCGGCGGCCCCGGAGTCGGCCGTCATTCCAGCGTCCCGCGGGGCCCGGCCGAGCGGTAGGGCGGGAACCGGTAGGCCATGTCGCGCGACAGCAGGCCGCCGTGGCCGAGCTCGGCGATCTCGCGGTTGCCGATCCGCTCGCCGGCCAGGATGCGCGGCAGCACGAGGTCGAAGGTGGTGGCCTGCGAGAACATGCCGCAGGTCGGCATGCCCAGGACCGTGAGGCCGTCCCAGCGCGCCAGCCAGAGCAGGCTGCCGGGATGGGCTGGCGCCCCGTGGCGCTCCATGCGCGCGCCGAGGAGCTCGAGGCCGCCGAACACCGGATCCAGCGGATCGAGAGCGCTGGCCCCCGCGACGATCAGGATCTCCGCACCCGCTGCGCGCAGCGCGGTCAGCTCGTCGGCCACCGCCCGGGGCGAGGGCCCCGCGTAGCGCACGGCCAGCAGGCGCGAGCCGAACCAGGCCACCTTCTCCGCCAGGGCGCGCTCGAACCGCTCCCGCTGCCGGTCGTCGAGGCTTTCCCGGGCGACGGCTCCGACGGTCGTCGGCCGGAAGCCGGCGACGGAGACGAGCCCGCCGGCCGCCGCCGCCTCCACCGCCCGGATGGTCGCCTCGTCGATCACCAGCGGCGTCACCTTCGCCCGGGCGACCACCTCGCCCGGCTCGACCGGCTGGCCGCCGAACAGGGTGAACACCGAGATGCCGGGCCGGGCGTTGACGTCGGTCAGGGCGCCCGTGCGCACGGCCAGGAGGCCGCGGCGCTCGGCCACCAGCGTCCACTGCCCGCCCGTGTACCCCTTGACCCGGACGCCGTCGCCGGCCGCCGCCCGGGCCAGCCGGGCGCCGGCCTCCTCCTCGTGAAGGTCACCCGGTTCGAGCACCAGCAGGTGCACCTCGTCCCACGGCGCCGCTAGCACCGCCGCGGCGGCGGAGGCGTCGAGCCGGGCGCCCTTGGCGGCCACGACCCTGCCCCGCCCGTCGCGCACGTCGTGACAGAGGATCGTGCCGGTCAGGGCCTCGGCGGTGGCCCCCTCGCGTCGCTGGGCGATGGCCTTCATCGTCCGACCTTCTCGCTGAGCGGGCGGGCGCTGGCGCCGGCACGGACCGCCTGGATCTCGGCCAGGATGGCCAGCGCGATCTCGGGCGCGGTGCGCGCGCCGAGGTCGAGGCCGATCGGGACGCGCACGCGCTTGAGGGCGGCGTCGCTCACCCCCTCCTCGGCCAGGAACTTCAGGATCGTGGCACCCCGGCGCGAGGAGCCCAGCATCCCGATGTAGCCGACGTCGGAGGCCAGGGCGTGGCGCAGCACCGGCAGGTCGTACTTGTAGTCGTGGGCCACCAGCACCAGGGCCGCCGCCGGGGTCAGGGCGTAGTCCCGGACCAGCTCGGAAGGGATGCCGACCCGGAGCTCGTCGACGTCGGGAAAGCGCTCCCGGGTCGCGAAGCGGGGCCGGCCGTCCAGCACGACGGTGTGGTACCCGAGGATCCGGGCCATCCGCGTGAGCGGCATGGCCACGTGCCCGGCCCCCACGACGACCAGCAAGGCCGGCGGGGCGACGACGTCCACGAACGCCCGGATCCCCTCCAGCCGCACGGTGCGCGAGGTGCCGGCGGCCATGAGCGCGGCCGCCTCGGCGGTGAACCGCTCGTCGAGGAACGGCTCGCCCAGGGAGCCTTCGGTCGTGCCGTCGTCCAGGACGAGCCGCTTGGCGCCGCTGTCGAGCCGGGTGACGACCGCCGCCCGGCGGCCGCCCCGGGCGTGGGCTCGCGCCCGCTCCAGCAGGCGGGTCCCGTCCCCCTGCGCCCGGTCGAGCTCCACCGGCTCCAGGAACACCTCGATGGTGCCCCCGCACGTGAGCCCGATCTCCCACGCCTCCTCGTCACCGAGGTTCAGCTCCAGCAGGCGCGGCCGCCGGGTCGCCAGCACCTCGGCTGCGTGCTCGATGACCTGGGCGTCGACGCACCCGCCAATGGTGACCGAGCCCAGCACGTGGCCGGCCTCGCCGACCACCATCCGAGCCCCCTCCTTGCGGGGGGTGGTGCCGCGGGTGCTGACCAGGGTGGCGACCGTGACCCGGCCCTCGCGACGACGGAGCTGTTCCAGGTCCTGCAGGATGTCGGACATCGCAAGGACAATTCTACGCTCGCGGAGGGGGAAACGAAACGACCGGCGCGGAGTTACGCGGCGCGTTCGGTCGGCGGCGCCGCGTCGAGCACGCGAGGGGCCGCACTCGTACCCGGCGGCGCGCCGTGGCGTGCCGGGGTCTCCGCCCGACGCGGCGGACTCAGCCGGGCCAGGCTCAGCAGCGCCGCGCCGGTGAGCAGCAGCACGAACGGCTCGCTCGAGCTCAACCCGAGGAGCTCGGTCGGCAGGAAATCGAAGAGGCGGGCCTGGGCTGTGAGGGGCGTGTGAACCACGGCCAGCACGAGGAGAGCGACCGGCGTCAGCACCTTCCGCATCTCAGGCCCGCCTCCTCGACCCTGTTCGACCTCGCACGCCGAGACGTTCTTGCAAGGTGGGCGCCACACCGAGCGCCGGTGAACGACGGGCGGCCGGCGGCGGGACCCTGAAAGCGGGTGCAGAAGTCGCGCAGGAGGCTGGTGCGGCTGTGGAGCCCGGTGCGACACCGGCCCGCTCGTCCGTCAGAGCGTCAGGCGCCGGGCGAGCTCGCGCAGGGCGGCCAGGTTGTGTGCGGGCGCGAAGTCGTCGAGCAGCGGCAGTGCCGCGGCCATGCCGCGGGTCAGCGGCTCGTAGGTCGGATTGCCCAGGAGCGGATTCAGCCAGATCAGGCGGCCGGCGCGGCGCTTGATCCGCAGGAGCTCGGCGGCCAGGACTTCGGGCTCCCCGGTGTCCCAGCCGTCGGACAGGACGATGACGATGGTGCGCCGGTCCACCCGGTGGCCCCAGTCGCGGTTGAAGCGGGCCAGCGACTCGCCGATCCGGGTCCCGCCCGACCAGTCCCGCACATCGGCCAGCCGCCGGAGGACCTGGCGGTAGGAGCGTCCCCGCAAGTACTCGGTCACCCGGGTGAGCCGGGTCGAGAACGTGAACGTCTCCACCCGCCCGAAGACGTTCTGCAGCGCGAACAGGAACTGGAGCAGGAACCGGGTGTAGAGGTCCATCGAGCCCGACACGTCGCACAGCACCACCAGCTTCACCTTCCGGCGCTTGCGCCGGCGGTACTTCAGCTCGATGAGGTCCGGGCGCGAGAGGTTGGCCCGCAGCG
>DATLZL010000186.1:0-6990 GCA_035574035.1 Binatia bacterium
GTCGAGCCGGTCGGCCAGCCCCAGCGCCGCCAGCAGCGCGCGGACCCGGGCCAGCGCCGCGCCGTCCCGCCCCGGCCGGGCGAACGGGTGCCAGGGGCAGGCGGACCGCGCGTTGAGGCCGAGCCAGGCCTGGGCGGCGGCCGTCAGCTCGGGGAAGATGTTGGTGAGCTGGAACGTCCGGGCCAGCCCGAGCCGGGCCACGCGGTACGGGGGTGCGCCGGTGATGTCGCGGCCGCAGAGCCGGACCCGGCCGCGCGCCGGCCGCACGGCGCCGGTGATGGCGTTGAAGAGCGTCGTCTTGCCGGCGCCGTTGGGGCCGACGATCGCCCGGATCTCCCCGGGGCTCACGGCCAACGTCACGCCGTCGAGCGCCGTCACGCCGCCGAAGCGGACGCCGAGGTCTTCCACGGCCAGCACCGGCCCGGTCCCTCTCCCGCCGCTCACGCGCGCCTCGGCTGCCGGGCGGCGGCCAGCACGCCCACGATGCCGGCCGGAAGCCACCGGAGGATGACGATGATCAGGATCCCGAACAGGATCAGGTAGTGAGTCCACCAGGCGCTGACGTAGTACTGGAAGACCGTGAACAGGACCACACCCACCACCGGCCCCGGCAGGGTGCGCAGCCCGCCCAGCACGCCCCAAACGAAGGGCAGGATCGCCCACTCGAAGCCGAAGAACTCCGCGCTGGCGTAGCGCAGGCGGACGGCGTAGAGGGCCCCGCTGAGTGCGGTCAGGGTGCCGGCCACGACGAAGGCCGCCAGCTTGTAGCCGTACACCCGGTAGCCGAGGAAGGCGACGCGGTGCTCGTTGTCGCGGATGGCCACCCATACCCTGCCGAGGGGAGCGGCCAGGACGCGCTCCAGCCCGAGGTAGACGCCGGCCGCCGCCGCCAGGCACAGCAGGTAATTGGTGAACGGGTCGTACACCGACAGCGTCCACGGCCCGAGGGGCACGGCCGGCACCTGGATCGGCAGGCCCCCGGTGCCGCCGGTCAGCGGCGTAGTGTTCTTGGCGATCAGGTGCGCCACCGACGCCAGCAGGGCGGTGAAGATCACGTGATAGGCCTCGCTGACCCGGACGGCCAGGGCCCCCACCGCCAGCGCGGCCGCCGCGCCGGCGGCGAGGGCGACGCCCAGCGCGCTCCAGAAGCCGGCCTCCAGCCGGAGCACCGGCAGGATGAAGCCGTAGGCGCCGACCCCGAAGAAGAGGGACTGGCCGAGGCTGGGCTGGTTGGCGTGGCCCAGCAGGAGGCCGTAGGCCATGGCGAACACGGCGTAGATCATCATCACCATCAGGAGCGAGCGCAGCCCGGTCGGCGCCGCCCAGCCGACCAGGACCAGCAGGCCGATCACGGCCGGCCGGCGGCCGACGCGGCCCGAAGCCGTCACGCGAAGAGCCCGCGCGGGCGGACGAGCAGGACCAGGGCCATGGCCAGCAGCATGAGCGCCCGCGCCTCGACCGGGGAGACGACCACCGTCAAGAGCGCCTCCACGCCCGAGAGGACGAGCGCGGCGGCCAGGGCGCCCTCCAGGCTGCCAAGCCCGCCGACGATGACCACGATGTAGGAGAACAACAGCACGTCGTTGCCCATCAGGTAGAAGACCTGGGTGATGGGCGCGGCCAGCACCCCGGCCGCCGCCGCCAGCGCGGCGCCAAGGCCGAAGGTCAGCACGCGGACCCGGCTGGTGTCGATCCCGACCGCGTCGGCGATCTCGGGGTGCTCCATGGTGGCCCGGATGCGCACGCCGAGCTCGGTCCGGTAGACCAGCGCCCACAGGGCGGCGACGAAGAGCAGCCCGAGGGCGGCGGCAACCACCCGGTACCCGGGCAGCGCCACGCCGGCGAAGGAGACCACGAAGGCGAGCGGCGCCTCCAGCCGCCGCGGGGTCCCGCCGAAGACGATGAGGGCGACCTGCTGGATGACGAACGACAGCCCGATGGTGCCGACCAGGGTCAGCAGCGGCCGTCCCTCGAAGGGGCGGAGCACCCAGCGCTCCAGCGGCACCGCCAGCGCCCCGACCAGCAGCGGGGCGATCAGCAGCGCCGGCCAGAAGGCGCCCAGCCAGCCGCTCAGGGCCACGGCGAGGACCGCCCCGATCATGAAGAAGTCGCCGTGGGCCATGTTGATGATGCCCATGATCCCGTAGATCAGGGAGAGGCCGAGGGCGATCAGGGCGATCAGGGAGCCCCAGATCAGCCCATCGGCGACCAGGAAGAGCAGGGTCGACGCGAGCTCGCTCACCGCCCGGTTGAAGGGGAGCCCGGGCCGGGGGCCCGGCGTCGTCGCCTCATCCGGCGGCCAGCTCCTTCATGACCTGCTCGGCGGTCAGCACCCGGGCGAAGGCTTCGGCGAAGAGGTCGAGCTCCATCCGGCGCCACTGCTCGCCGGTGGCGCCGGCGTGGTCGTACCCGCTGACCGCATCGGCGACCACGACCACGTTGAAGAACCGGTGGAAGGCGCCGCGCACGGTACTATCCACGCACCAGTTGACCACGGTGCCGACCACCACCAGGTCGGTGACGCCCCGTCCGCGGAGGACCGTCTCCAGCTCGGTGTGGGCGAAGGCGTCGTAGCCGCACTTGCGGATCACCCGCTCGCCCGGCGCCGGCGCCAGCTCGGCGACGATCGCGGTTTCCGGGTGACCCTCGGCGAACAGGGAGGTCGGCGGCTCCAACCGGAGGCCCCGCTGGCGGGCCATGGCCCAGTAGAACGGATAGCGGAAATCCGGCGCCAGGCAGAAGGCGGTGAAGATCACCGGCACGCCGCGGCTCCGGCAGAACTCCAGCAAGCCCCGGATGGTCGGGACCTGAGCTCGGGCCATCGACACCTCCAGCGGCGCCCCCGGCTGGACGAAGCCGTTCTGCATGTCGACGACCAGCAGCGCGGCCCGCCGGGCGTCGAGCCGGAAGGCCGGTTCCCATTCCCACCAGCGCCGGCTCACGGCAGCGGCTGCTCCTGGGGGTAGTTCACCATCGGCGGATAGATCATGTCCTCGGGCGGGATGCGCTTGACGACCTTGAGGCGGCCGTTCTTGACCTGCTCGATCCAGGCCCCCTTGATGGAGAGGTGGTCCTGGGGGCGGAAATGCTTGTCGCCCTCGGGATGGGCGGCGCTGCGGGTGAAGCGCTTCTGCTCGAGGGCCTGGATGAACTTCGGCGTCCAGCCGCTGGCCTCGATGATCTCCTTGATGGCGTAGATGGCCTCCCAGGTCGCCCACTGGTAAGAGGGGACCAGGCGCTTGCCGGTGCCCACCTCGCGCCCGTAGTCGTCCATGCCGATCGTCCGGCGGTACAGGCGGTCGAATTCGGAGTCGAGCTCCTGGGCCTCCTGCGGGTAGCCCGTGACCACGTAGACGCCCTCGGCCGACGCCCCCAGCTTCTCGATGTCCTGCCCGGACAGTACGTAGTTGCCGCCGACCTTCACGATGTCCGGGCGCAGCGTGTGGAGGTCGCGGATGAAGGCCAGGAAGTCGGTGCCGAAGTTCGCGAAGTAGACGCCGCGGGCTTCGGCCGGGATGTTGCCGTGCAGGTAGCGCAGCCAGTTGCTGCTCCCGAGCGGCACCTTCACCTGGCGGTGGACCCTGCCGCCTAAGGCCTCCACCGCCTCCTTGAATGACCGCTCCTGGTCCCAGCCCCACGCGTAGTCCACCACCACCGTCGCCCAGTCGCGGATGCCGAGCTCGCGGACGGCGAAGGCGGCCACGCCGCGCGTTTCCTGCTTGACGTCGGTGTTGAAGTCGAAGACGTACCGGTTGCCCTTGCCGGGCGTGGTGAGCAGCGCGCCGCCGGCGGTGGGGAAGTAGACGGTGCGCAGCTCGCGGGCGATCGGCGCCACCGCCAGCACCACCGCCGAGGTGTTCGAGCCGACCAGGAAGTCCACCTGGTCGCTCTCGATCATCTTGCGGGCCTTCAGCGTGGCCACGCTCGGGTTGCTCTCGGTGTCCTCGACCGCCAGCTGGACGGGCTGGCCGCCGATCCCGCCCCCGTCGTTGATGCGCTTGACGACGGCGCGGGCCACCTTCTCGTGCGCGTATCCGTAGGCGGCCAGGGCTCCGGTCCGATCGGCCAGCAGGCCGATCTTGACCGGGCGGGCCAGGCGGGGCTGGGCGTCCGGTGGGGCGGGCGCGGGCGTCAGGACCAGCGCCAGGAGCAGGCCGGCCGCCGCCAGCGTGGCGAGGGCCCGGGAGGTGGGAAGCGGCACGGGACGTCCGATCATGGCGCGCGTTCCTCCCTCACGGCTCGACCAGCGCGATCACGCGGGCCGGCGCCGACTCGGTCTTCCACTTGGCCGGCAGGGCGATGACCCTCACCCGGGGGGGAATCTGGTCGAGGTTGATCAGGTTCTCGATCTGGAACGTGATGCGCGGCAGCAGGGTCCGGTGGACACGCATCCCGCTGGTGAGGATCTCCTCCGCCTTCTCGTAGTCCGCCCCCTTCTCCTCCTGGGCGAAGTCGAAGCCCAGCACCGACGGCCGGCGAGCCACCAGCCACTCGGCGGCGGCCCGGGTCAGGTACGGCGACTCGTCCCACCACCGGGGATCCATCGTGTTGTGGCCCTTCGGCCAGTCGGTCCGGAGGAGGAGCATCGCCCCCGGCGGGATGGTGATGCCCCGCTCGGCCAGCGCCCGCTCGGCCCGGTCGAGGTCCTCCGGCGTGATGGCCGCCCGCGGCGTGCCCTTGAACGTCAGGTCGAGGACGATCGCCTCCCCGATCATCGCCTCAACCGGCAGCTCGGCCACGCCGGGCTTGTCACGGAAGAAGTGGTGGGGGGAGTCGATGTGGGTCCCGGCGTGGACCGTCATCTCCACCATGTTCGAGACGAAGCCCCGCTCCTCCCACCGCACGATCGGCTTGAGCTTGAAGTAGGACTCCTCTCGGGCGAACGGCGCCGAATCGCACTCCTCCACGGTCATGCTGAGATCGACGATGCGCATGTCCGTCCTCCGGGTCGTGGCCGGCCTCACCGGGAGCGGCGGCGCCTGGCTCCCCGCGGCACCGGCGTCTTCCACCATCCAAACTCCCGGCCGGGGCCGCGGCCGGGCGTGGTGACCATCAGGACCTTGGCGTCGACGTCGCCGACGTTCTTGCCCATGTGGGGCGTCTCCGCCTTGAAGTAGATGCAGTCGCCGACGCCGAGGGGAATCGCCTCGTCGCCCAACCGGAAGAGGATCTGGCCCTGCAGCACGTAGACCAGCTCCTCGCCCTCGTGGGCGGTCATCACGTCGGCCCGGTTCCGCCGCGGGAAGGTCAGGATGAAGGCGTCGAGCCGCTGCCCCGGCCAGCCGGCGACCAGGGGCTGGTAGCGGTAGCCGGTGGCGGCGATCTCGCGCGGCGATTGGCGGTCGGTGGCTCGCCCGACCAAGTACCCCCGGCCATCCGCCCGGGCGTCGAACAGGTCGGCCAGGCCGATCTCGATGATGCCGGTGATGCGGATGAGGTTGGCGATCGAGGTCGAGGCTTCGCCCCGCTCCAGCCGGGACAGGAAGGCCTCGGACAGGCCACTCTTCTCGCTGAGGGCCCGCAGCGTCATGCCCCGGGCCCGGCGGGCCTCCCGGATGGCGGCCCCGATCCGGTGGAGCAGGGCGCGGGCCGGCTCGGCGTCGGCGCCGGCCCTGGCTTTAGGCCGGTGCAAGTTCCTTTGCATGGGCGTCAACACAAATAACCCAGCCGCGCCGCGCCGTCAAGGGCCGGATCGCTGCGGCGGCCCGGGCCAGCCGATCGAACCCGGGCGCCGGCGCCGCGGGGCCGTCGGTGTCGTCGACCCGCGCACGCCACCGGTCGGTCGGTTGACACCCGCGCGCGGCCTTCTGTATCGTGGCCCCACTTTTCCGCCGCCCGTCGCGTCGTTGAAGGAGGCCTCCATGAAGGTCCTGCTCGACGAGAACGAGATCCCGACCCGCTGGTACAACATCCAGGCTGACCTGCCCTCGCCGCCGCCGCCGGTGATCCACCCCGGCACGGGGCAGCCGATCGGTCCGCAGGACCTGGCTCCGCTGTTCCCGATGGAGCTGATCAAGCAGGAGGTCAGCCAGGAGCGGTGGGTGGAGATCCCGGAGGAGATCCGCGACGTCCTGCGGCTGTGGCGGCCGACACCGCTTCATCGCGCCCGCCGTCTGGAGCGGGCGCTCGACACGCCGGCCCACATCTACTACAAGTACGAGGGCGTCAGCCCCGCCGGCAGCCACAAGCCCAACACCGCCGTCGCCCTGGCCTACTACAACCGCCAGGAGAAGGTCACCCGCATCACCACCGAGACCGGGGCCGGGCAGTGGGGCTCGGCGCTGGCGATGGCGTGCGCCTTCTTCGGCCTGCAGTGCAAGGTCTACATGGTGAAGGTCTCCTACCAGCAGAAGCCCTACCGGCGCGTGATGATGGAGACCTGGGGCGCCCAGGTCGTGCCGAGCCCGAGCCCCGACACCCAGGCCGGCAAGAAGGTCCTGGAGCAGGACCCGAACTCGCCGGGCAGCCTCGGCATCGCTATCAGCGAGGCGGTCGAGGACGCCGCCACCCGCGACGACACGAAGTACTCGCTGGGCAGCGTGCTCAACCACGTGCTGATGCACCAGACCGTGATCGGGCTCGAGGCCCGCAAGCAGCTCGAGAAGGCCGGGGCCCAGGCCGATATCGTGGTGGGCTGCGTGGGCGGCGGCTCGAACTTCGCCGGCCTGGCCTTCCCGTTCGCCGCCGACCGGCTGACCGGGCGCAACCCGAAGATTCGCATCGTGGCGGTGGAGCCGGCGGCCTGTCCCAGCCTGACCAAGGGCAAGTACGTCTACGACTTCGGCGACACCGTGGGGCTCACGCCGCTGGTCAAGATGCACACGCTCGGCCACTCGTTCGCCGCCGCCTCTCCACGCCGGCGGGCTGCGCTACCACGGCATGGCGCCGCTCGTGTCGAAGCTCTACGAGGAGCGCGTGATCGAGGCAGTGGCCGTGCCCCAGGTGGCGACCTTCCAGGCCGCCGTGCAGTTCGCGCGGGCCGAGGGCATC
>DATLZL010000187.1:0-3033 GCA_035574035.1 Binatia bacterium
CGGAGAAGGCTGGACGGTCGCCGGCCGCGCACGCGGCGGGAGGAAAGTCCGGGCTCCACAGGGCAGGGTGCTGGGTAACACCCAGGGGGGGCGACCCCACGGACAGTGCCACAGAAAGCAGACCGCCGGCGCCGGACGCCACGTCCGGGGCCGGTAAGGGTGAAACGGTGAGGTAAGAGCTCACCAGCGGCGCGGGTGACCGCGTCGGCTCGGCAAACCCCACCCGGAGCAAGGCCGAATAGGGGAGCGATGGAGTGGCCCGCTCCGCTCCCGGGTCAGGCCGCTGGAGGCGCCGGGTAACCGGCGTCCTAGAGAAATGACCGTCGCCCCGGGCGACCGGGGAACAGAACCCGGCTTACAGGCCTTCTCCGGCGAATTTTTCTGGCTCCTGATGAGGCCGGAGCCGTATCGCCGGGTCGCCCCGACCCGGCGATTCCTGCGCGCGACACCGATGGCATCCGCGATGCAGTCTCCTCCCCGCGTGCGCAACTTGAGCCGGGCCGAAGTCACCGCGCTGCGCCTGCTCGAGCGCGCGCGGAGCGTGGCGGTCGTCGGTCGACCCGACGCCACCGTCGTCGGCTACCTCCGCCGCGCGGGCTACGACGTGCGGCGGGCGCCCGAAGGAGGCCCGGCCGACCTGCCGGGCGCCGTGGATCTCGTCGTCGTCTTCGGCCGCCCGCAGAACGTCCCGGCCCTGCTGGAGCAGGCCGCGGCCAAGGGTGCTGACGGCGCCTGGTTCTTCCAGGACGTGCTCGATTCTCGAAGCCGGACGCTCGCCCGACGCCTGGGCCTAGGGGTGGTCGTCGATCCCCACCTCATCGAGCGACACCGCGAGCGGCGGCGCGAGGCCGGTCAGGCCCTCAAGCTGGGCGTGCGACCACGCCGTCGCGGGCGGTCCGACGCCGCCGAGGGCCGGCTCCACTCGCCTGGGGGCTGGGCGGAGGCCGGTGGCGGCGGGGCGCGGGGCGGAGGCGGCGGCCGGGCCGTCATCGACGAGAAGAAAATGGTCCGGGGACGTCCCGGTCGCCGCGGTCGGCGGCGCGCGTTCAGGGGCCCGCAGACGGCCTGATCACCTTTCCGGCGCCGGCTCCACGCCGAGCGAGGGGTCCGGCTCCTTCACCGGCTCGACGAGGAGTGCGTAGTGCTCGGGCTGCCGGCGGCCGAGGAAGTTCCAGCGCCGCCGGGCCGGCTCGACCTGGTCCAGGTCCAGGCGCGCGAGCACGAGCTCGTCACCGCTCCCCGCCGCCCGCGCCAGGACCTGTCCGAGAGGGCCGACGACGCAGGAGCCCCCGATCATCTCGACACCGTCCTCGACCCCCGCCTTGGCGGCGGCCACGACGAAGCACAGGTTGGCGTAGGCGCCGGCTCGCAGGCAGAGGTCGTTCAGCTCGAGCGCCAGCGGCGAGGCCGGGGTGTTGTAGCCGATCACGATGATCTCGGCGCCCTGCAGGGCCAGACACCGGTAAGTCTCCGGATAGCGGCGGTCCTGGCAGATCGCGACGCCGACCTTGACCCCGGCGCAGTCGAAGACGCGGTAGCCGGTGTCGCCGCGGTGGAAGTAGTAGGGCTCGAACACCTGCGCCCAGCCGTCGGGGCGGGCGGCGCCCGGCAGGTGGATCTTTCGGAAGATCCCGCAGAGCCGCCCGTCGCGGTCGGTGAGCAGCGCGCTGTTGAAGCGGCGGGCGCCGGCCTTCTCGCAGAACCCCACGTGCACCGCCACGCCGGCTCGGGCCGCCCGACGCAGCAGGGGCTCGAGGACTTTGGGCGGCACCTCGCTCTCGAAGAACTGCTCGAAGTCGGGTCGGATCCGCTTGGGGAAGTACGGCGTGAGGGCCATCTCGGGATAGACGAGCAGCTCCACTCCTTCTCCGGCGGCCCGCTCGAGCAGGGCCAGCATCCGCTCGACGACGGCCTCCCGGGGCGTGCCCTCGTTGTTCGGCCCCATCTGGGCGGCGGCGACCTTCAGCTCCCGCGGCATGTCTCCCTCCGGCTGGGTCGGCTGGGCCTCGCGCGGCGAGGCCGGTGCACCAGCAGATACGCGATTCCCGGGCGCGGGGCAAGCCTCTCCCTTTCGGCGGGCGGCGGCCGGCCGGGCCCGGCAAGCGGCACCGGCCTCGGGTAAGCTCTCGCCCGTGCGCCGTCCCGGGTGGCCTCTCGCCGGCCTCCTCGCCGTCCTCCTGCTCTTCGCCGGCTGCGCGGAGCGGCCGGCCGGGCCCGGCCCGGTCACGCTCGTCTTCAAGCACGCCCGTATCCTGGGGCCGGCCGATCCGATCCCGGCGCTCCTCGCGGAGTTCGAGGCCCGGCATCCCGGCGTGCGGGTCAAGAGCGAGACCCTGCCCTGGAGCGCCGACGACCAGCACCAGCTCTACGTGATCAACCTCGAGGGGCGCAGTCCCGGCTTCGACGTCATGATGCTCGACGTCATCTGGGTCCCCGAGTTCGCCCGGGCCGGCTGGCTCCTGGATCTGTCCGCTCACGTGGCTCCCGGCGAATTGGACGAGTTCTTCCCCTCCACGGTGGCGGCGGCGACGTGGGGAGGCCGCCTGTGGGCGCTCCCCTGGAACGTCAACGTCGGCCTGCTCTACTACCGGACCGACCTCCTGGCCCGCCACGGCATCCCACCGCCGGTGACGTGGGAGGACCTGGTGAAGTCCGTCCGCCTGGTCCAGGCCGGCGAGGGCGATCCCCGGCTGGACGGCTATCTCTGGCAGGGCAAGCAGTACGAAGGTCTGGTCGTCAACGTGCTGGAGGCGCTGTGGGCGGCCGGCACAGATCTGTTGGGCGAGGACGGAACCCTGTTTCCGGACGTCGAGCGCGCGGCCGAGGCCCTGACCTTCCTGCGCGGGCTGATCACCGGCGGGGTGAGCCCGGCCTGGGTCAGCGCCGGCGACGAGGAGCTGACGCGCCGGGCCTTCGGCGACGGCCGTGCCGTGTTCCTGCGCAACTGGCCGTATGCGTGGCCGCTGTTCCAGGCCCCGGACTCGCCCGTCCGCGGCCGCGTGGGCGTCGCGGCGCTGCCCGGCCGCCGGCCGG
>DATLZL010000188.1:0-11211 GCA_035574035.1 Binatia bacterium
ACAGGCCCCGGGGCAGGAAAAAGATGAGGACGACGACGATCAGGCCCAGCAGGCCGGCGTGGATGGTCAGGAAGTTGCGCCAGACGAGCTCTTCGAGAGCCAAAAAGACCACCGCGCCCACCAGCGGCCCCATGCGGGTACCGATGCCGCCCAGGAGCACCATGATGATGGGCTTCACGGCCAGCAGGACGTCGAACACGTCGGCCGGCTCGATGTAGTTCACCCAGGAAGCGTAGACGGCGCCGGTGGATCCGACGAAGACCGCCGAGAGTACGAACGCGAGGGTCTTGTAGAGGGTGGTATCGACGCCGACCATGGCGGCGGCGTCCTCGTTCTGCTGGATCGCGCGCAGGCCGACGCCCAGTCGATGCCGGTCCACGAGGTACGTGGCGCCAAGCGCCAGGGCCGCCAGTCCCGCCAGGGCGCCGTAGAAGAGGCGCCCCTGGGCGACGACATCCAGGCGGAGGATCGGCAGGTTCAGTCCCATACCGCCGCCGGTGAGGCCGATGGCCGTGTTGGCGATCTCGCGCAGCACCTCGCCGACCACCAGGCTGGCGATGGCGAAGTAGTGCCCGCGCAGGTGCAGGATGGCCCGTCCGAGGCCGGCGGCGAACGCGGCGGCGACGGCGGCCGCCGCCAGCCAGGCGACCGGCATCGGCACGTCGCGGGTCTGGGCGATGGCCCCGGCGTACGCGCCGAGACCGAAGAAGGCGGCGGTCGCGAACGAGGGATAGCCGGCCATGCCCCCGACGAAGTTCCAGGACAGGGCTAGGACGCTGTACAGGAAGGCGAAGGAGGCGAGCCGGATCAGGTACGGGCCGGCGACGAACGGCAGCGTCACCACGGCCAGCACGACCAGCGCGACGGCGGCCGGCTTCATTCGTAGCCCCGGCGGCCCACGATCCCGGTCGGCCGCACCACCAGGAGCAGGATCAGCAGGACGAACGAGACCGTGAACGCGTGCTCCGGCCCGAGCAGCAGGGCGCTGAAGCTTTCCACGATCCCGAGGGCCAGCCCGCCGACGACCGCGCCGGTCACGCTGCCGAGCCCGCCCAGGACGCACACCACGAACGCCTTGCCCAGGTAGAGGGTGCCGGCCAGCGGCGAGATCGGGAAGATCAGCGCCAGCAGACTACCCGCGGCCCCGGCCATCAACGCCCCCAGCCCGAACGTCGTGGCGTAGATCCGAGGCACGTCGACCCCCATCAGCAGCGCCGCCTCACGGTCCATCCGGACGGCCACGATCGCCCGGCCGATGCGGGACACGCGCAGCACCCCGTACAGGCCTCCGGTGAGCAGCAGGGCCAGCGCCATGGCCGCCAGGCGGTCCAGCGGGAGAAATACCCCGCCCAGCGTCAGGACACCCAACGGCTGGGCCAGGGTGATCTTCCGGTAGTCGGCCTTGAAGGCGATCAGCATGGCGTTGTTCAGCAGCAAGTCCAGACCGAAGGTCAGGATGAGCGTGGTCAACACCGGAGCGGTGACGACCCGGTTGATGACGCCGGCCTGGATCGCGTAGCCGAAGGCGAAGAGGAGCCCGCCGGCCAGGACCACGGAGACGAACGGATGGATGCCCAGCGTCACGTAAGCGAAGTAGGCCACGTAGGCACCGAGCACGATGAAGGAGCCGTGCAGGACGTTGATCACGTTGAGCACGCCCCACACCAGCGAGAAGCCGGCCGCGATGCAGGCGTAGAGGCCGCCCAGCACGAGGCCGTTGGCCAGGACCTGAAGGACGAGCGTCACGCGCGGGTCGGCGGCGTGCCTGCCGGCGCCGCCGCCGTCAGGGCGCTACTTCACGCCGGTCCGCAGCTCGCCCTGCCGGATGGCGGCCGGAAAGATCACCACCGGCTTGCCTCCCTGGATCTGGAACACCGGCGGCTCGAGCGACACGATCTGACCGGTGGGCCCGAACCGCACCGGCCCGTAGAACGTCGTCAGGTCAAGGCTGGCCAGAGCGTCGCGCACCTTGCGCGGGTCGATCGAGCCCGCCTTTTCGATCGCCAGCTGCAGGATCACACCGCAGGCACTGGACGACGCCTCGACGTAGTCCGGGACCGCGCCGTAGGCGGCCTGGTAGAGCTGGTTGTAGCGCTCGGTGGAACCGAAGACGTCCACACCCTTGTACCGCACCGCCGGATGCCACCAGGCCGCGCTGGTCACGTTCTCGGCCAGCGGACCGGTGGCGTCGACGAACTCCTTGTAGGCGGGACCGGCGATCATGGTCACCACCGCCGCGGTCACGCCGAGGTCGGCCATCTGCTTGCGGATCAGGATGAGGTCGTTGATGTAGCCGGTGGCGAAGATCCACTGGGGCCGGGCCGCCCGGATCTGGGTCAGGGCCGAGGCGTGGTCCAGGGTGCCGATGGCGTACTTTTCGAAGAACACGACCTCGAGCCCGCGCTTGCGGGCCGACTTCTCCATCTCCTGCCCGATGGCGAGCGGGAAGAGGTCGTTGCGGGCCAGGATGGCGACCTGCTTCACCTCGCGAACCTGGCTCTTCACGATGTCGGCCAGCGGCTCGGTCAACGTCGAGTTCGGCGTGAACGTTCCGAACAGATACTTGTAGCCCTGGTTGTAGACCTCCTCGGAAGAGGCCGTGGGGGCGATGGTCGGGATGCCGTACTTCTCGGCCACGCCGCTGGCCGCCTTGGTGGCGCCCGAGCCGAAGGGCGAGAAGAGGAAGTGGACGCGGTCGTCGGAGATCAGCTTCTCGGCCAGCTGGACCGCGCGCGGAGTGTTCGACTGATAGTCGTGGTAGACGATTTCGACCCGGTAGCGGTCGGAGCCCACCTTGATGCCGCCGGCCGTGTTGACCTGGGCCGCCCAGAGGTCGTACCCGCGCTTCTGCTTCAAGCCCTCGGGCGACAGGGGGCCGGTGAGCGGCAGGGGCGCCCCCACCCGGAGCACCTTGTCGGCGCCGCTGGCCGGGCTCGGCCCGATCGGTGGAGCACTTGCCACGACGAGCGCCAGCACGAGGGTGAGGACGAGAACCTGGACCATGAGTGTCTCCTCCGCTCGAATCAGGGTCGCGAGCCGCCCCACCCTACGCTGCCGCGGCGCCGGCCGTCAATCGGAACGCCCGGCCAGTGCCTTGACCGTGCGCCGGGCCGACGCTAGCCTGGCGCATGCCCAAGCTCCTCGTCGAGACCCGCGGCCCCGTCACCCTGCTCACCCTCAACCGGCCGGAGGTCCACAACTGCGTGGACGCCGAGACGGCCGTGCTGCTGGCCCAGGCCATCGAGCGCTTCGCCGCCGACGACGCCGCCCGGGTGCTGGTCGTCACCGGCGCCGGCGGCACCGCCTTCTGCTCCGGCGCCGACCTGAAGGACATCGACGCCCTCACCCGCCACCCGTACGTCGAGCGGGCGAGCCCGATGGGCTTCGCCCGGCTCGACCCCGGCAAGCCCACCCTGGCCGCCGTCAACGGCTACTGCTTCGCCGGGGGCATGGAGCTGGCCTGCTGGTGCGACTTCCGGATCGCCGAAGCCCACGCCGAGTTCGGCGCCCTGAACCGCCGCTGGGGCGTGCCGTTCTTCGACGGCGGCACCCAGCGGTTCGCCCGCATCGTGGGCCAGGGCCACGCGCTCTGGATGATCGAGACCGGCGTGCGCTTCGACGCCCGCCACGCGCTGACCATCGGCCTGGTCCAGGAGGTAGTGCCCACCGGCCGGTCGCTCGACCGCGCCCTCGAGCTGGCGCAGGCGATCGCCCGGTACCCGCAGACCAGTCTGCGCACGGACCGGCGAGCGACCCTGGCGACCTTCGGCCGGTCGCTGGATGAGGGGCTGCGCTATGAGGCCGAGATCGGCCTACGCTCCGCCCAGGATCCCGAGATGAAGGCGGGGCTCGACCGGTTCGCGCGCCGGGACCGGCCGGCGCCGCCCCGACTGCCGGCGTAGCCGCTCGCGCCAGAGCGCGCCCCGGGGAAGATCCGGCTTGACAGGCGGGTCGGCCTCTCTATGCTTGTCCTCCCGATGCTTGTTCGGATCGCAGAGAGAGTGTTTGCATAGTGAACAGACCCGGCCAGGCCCGCGGCCGCGGAGCGAGCACGGTGCGAAAGGCCGCGCTGCTCCTGCGCCTGCTGGCCCAGCACCCGGGCGGCCTCGGCCTGTCCGAAGTCGCGCGCCTGGCCAACCTCCACCACGCCACGGCCTACCGCCTCCTCTGGACGCTGAGCGCGGCCGGCCTGGTCGAGTCCGGGTCGGCCGATCGCCGGTACCGGCTGGGGTTCCGGATCCTGGAGCTGGCCGGCGTCCTGCTGGACGGCCTCGAGGTTCGCCAGGTCGCGCGGCCGGTGCTGCCGTGGCTCGCGAGCCTGTCCGGCGAGACGGCTCACCTGGCCACGCTCGACCGGGACGAGATGGTCTGCCTGGACCGGGTGGACGGCCCGCACCCGGTCACGCTGCGGACGCGGCTCGGCTTCCGGCTGCCGGCCCATGCCACGTCGGTGGGCAAGGCGTTCCTGGCCTTCTCCGCTCCGGCCGTGGTCGAGCGGGTCGTGCAGTCCGGCCGACTCACCCGGTACACCGAGTACACCATCACCAGCCGCGAGGCCTTCCTCGCCCACCTCGAGCAGGTCCGCCGCCAGGGCTACGCGGTCGACAACCAGGAGCACCGCCTCACCATCCGGTGCGTCGGGGCGCCGATCTTCGATCATCGCGGCCAGCCCGTCGCCGCCATCAGCATCGCCGGGCCCGTGTTCCGGCTCTCCGTGCGCCGCATCCGGGAAGTGGCGGAGCTGGTCCGCGAGGCCGCCCGCAAGATCTCGCAGGCCCTGGGCCACGCCGGCAGCGGGTCGGCGCCACCCGAAGCGCCGCCGCGGGCGCGGTGGCCGCGGCGGCGACAGGGGCGAGGCCCCGGCCCATGAGGCCGAACCCCTCCACGGTCCTCTCGTGGGGAACGATCGCCGCGCTCCTGCTGCTCTGGTACGGCGTGACGACCCTGGGCCTCGTCCAGCCCACCGTGCTCCCGTCGCCGGTCGACCTGCTGCGCGAGTTCCAGGCGCTGGTGCGTCAGGGGTATGCCCAGAAGCCGCTGGCCGAGCACCTGGTCTCGAGCCTGGCCCGCACCTTCATCGGCCTGGGCCTCGGGCTCCTGGTCGGAATCCCGCTCGGGCTGGCCATGGGCGCCCACCGCCCCCTGTTCGCCGTCCTCTCGCCCATCTTCGCCTTCATGCGCCCCATTCCGCCGATCGCCTTCATCCCGCTGATGATCCTCTACTTCGGCATCGGCGAGTTCTCCAAGGTGTTCCTGATCTTCATGGCCGCCCTCTGGTACGTCGTCCTCAACGCGTCGGCCGGCGTGCGGTCCGTGCCTCAGGATCTGGTCCGGGCCGCGCAGAACCTGGGCCTGACCTCGGCCCAGATCTTCCGCCACGTGATCTTCTGGGCCGCGCTGCCTCACGTGCTGACCGGCGTCAAGACGGCCACCGCCGTCTCCTGGGCCATCGTCGTCGCGGCCGAGCTGATCGCGGCCCAGGCCGGACTCGGGTTCCTGGTCATGGACGCCGCCACCTTCTTCCGGGTTCCCGACGTCTACATCGGCATCATCATCATCGGGCTGATCGGGCTCACGCTCGAGGTCATCACCCGGGCCCTCGAGCGCTCGCTGCTCCACTGGCAGGGCCGATGACGGCGCGCATCGAGCTCCAGGGGGTGGGCAAGGTCTTCCCGCCCCTGCACCGGGGCCAGGCGCCGGTGACGGCGCTCGAAGACGTGAACCTGGCCATCGCCGAGCGGGAGATCGTGGCCGTCCTCGGGCCCTCCGGCTGCGGCAAGACGACCCTGCTCAACCTCATCGCTGGCTTCGATCAGCCCACCTCCGGCTCGATCCGGGTGGACGGGCGGCCGCTGACGCGGCCCGGACCCGATCGGTCGCTGGTCTTCCAGTCGCCGGCGCTCTTCAGCTGGCTCACGGTGCAGGAGAACGTCACCTTCGGCCCCCGGTTCCGAGGCGAGCCGCCGGCGGAGTATCTGCCGCGGGCCCGGGACCTGATCCGCGCCGTCGGCCTCGACGGCTGGGAGCATCACTACCCCTACCAGCTCTCCGGCGGCATGCGGCAGCGCGTGCAGCTCGTCCGGGCCCTCGTCAACCGGCCGGCCGTGCTCCTGATGGACGAGCCCTTCGGCGCCCTCGACGCCCAGACCCGGGCGCGCATGCAGGAACTGCTCCTGCAGGTGTGGGAGCTGGACCGGCCCACGGTGCTCCTGGTGACGCACGACGTGGAGGAGGCGATCTTCCTCTCGCACCGCCTCTACGTGCTGACCAGGGCGCCCGGGCGCGTGAAGTTCGCGCTCACCGTCCCGTTCGCCGCGCCGCGAAGCCTCGCCCTGACCGGTTCGGCCGAGTTCGCCGCCCTCAAGTACTCCGTCCTCAAGTCGCTGTGGGAGGAGATGCCATGAAGACGCTCGTGACCGCGCTGGCCGGCCTGGCCCTGCTCGTCGGCCTGGCCGACGACGCCCGGGCCCAGGGCCCGATCAAGATCCGCTTCGCCTGGCAGCCCTACAACGCCGTGCTCTTCTACACCGCCCGCGAGCTGCGCCTGTTCGAGAAGGCCGGGCTCGACGCGGAGCTCGTCAAGTTCACCGCCGGGCCGCCCCAGTTCGCCGCCTACCGGAGCGAGAGCATCGACGCCGGCCTCTTCGGCACGGCCGGTTACGTGGTCGGGCTCTCGCAGGGGCTCGACCTCAAGACCTTCTACATCCAGATCATCTCGGCGTACGCCGACGGGCTGGTGGTCCGGCCCGACAGCGGGATCGCCGCGCTCCGGGACCTCAAGGGGAAGAAGATCGCCTTCCTGCGGGGCAGCAGCGCCCACATCGGGCTCGTCACGGCCATCCAGAAGGCGGGCCTCGCCCCGGGCGACGTCCAGATGGTCCACATGGACATCACCAACATGGTGCCGGCCTTCGCCAACAAGGACGTGGACGGTGCCTACGCCTGGGAGCCGTGGATCTCCAAGATGGAGGCCCTGGGCGGCCGGGTCCTCACGCGCACCCGGGACCTGGGACTGAACACCTCCGATCACTGGGTGGTGCGCGAGAAGTGGGCGAAGGCGAACCCGGAAGGGATGCGCCGGCTCGTGCGCGTCGTGGACCTGGCCTACGAGGCCTTCACCCGGGACCGGAGCATCGCCATCCGGGCGACGGCGGAGAACCTGGGGGTGAGCGAGGCGGTGGCCCGGCACATCGTGGACATCAACCCCGTGCTCTCGCTGCCGCAGGTGGTCGATCCCGGGTTCGAGCTCTCCCTGCTCCCGGCCCCCGGCAACCCCGGCGCCGCGGGCATGATCCAGCAGGTGGGCGATTTCCTGCTCGCCCAGGGCATCATCAAGTCGCGGATCGACGGGAAGTGGGCGGTGGACGGCTCCTACGCGGCCGAGTACCTGAAGGCCAAGCGGTAGCCTCGGTGGGGCCGGTCGGCCGACGCCCCGTGTCGGAGCCCAACATCCTCTTCATCGTCCTGGACGACGTCGGCTTCGCGGACCTCGGCTGCTACGGGTCCGAGATCGCCACGCCGGCCATGGACCGGCTCGCCGCGGCCGGGCTGCGCTACAACAACTTCCACGTGACGGCGATGTGCTCGCCCACCCGCGCGTGCCTGCTGACCGGGCGGAACGCCCACGCCGTCGGCGTCGGGATCATCACCGAGTGGTCGACCGGGTTCCCCGGCTACCAGGGCCGGATCACCCGCGCCGCGGCCACCCTGGCCGAGATCCTGCGCGACCACGCCTACGCGACCCTGGCCGTCGGCAAGTGGCATCTGGCGCCGCTGGCCGAGGCCACCGCCGCCGGCCCCTTCCGCGACTGGCCGCTCGGCCGGGGCTTCGACCGCTGGTACGGCTTTCACGGCGCCCTGACGGACCAGTGGCACCCCGAACTCTTCGAGGACAATCACCCGATCGACGCGCCGCCGGGGCGCCATCTGAGCGAGGACCTGGTGGACCACGCGATCGGCTTCCTGCGCGACCTCAAGGCCGCCGCTCCCGACCGGCCCTTCTTCCTCTACCTGGCCTTCGGCGCCTGCCACTGGCCGCATCAGGTCCCGCCCGAATACATCGCCCGCTACCGCGGCCGGTACGACGAGGGCTGGGACGCCGTGCGCGAGGCGCGGCTGCGACGGCAGCTGGCCCTGGGGATCGTGCCGCCCGGCACCGCCCTGGCCCCGCGGAATCCCGGCGTGCGCGCCTGGGCCGAGCTCGGGCCGGACGAGCGGCGCGCCGCCGCCCGGCTCCAGGAGGTCTATGCCGCCTTCCTCGAGCACACCGACGCCCAGGTGGGCCGGCTCCTGGACTTCCTCGAGTTCATCGGCGGCCTCGCCGACACCTTCACCGTGCTCCTCTCGGACAACGGCGCCAGTCCCGAGGGCGGCCCGGTGGGCACCATCAATCCGCGCCAGCACATGGGCTACGAGCCCGAGACGCTCGAGGACGTGCTGCGGGCCCTCGACCGTCTCGGCAGCGAGGAGGCCTTCAATCACTACCCGACCGGCTGGGCCCAGGTGAGCAATACCCCGCTCAGGTGGTACAAGAAGGACACCCACGGCGGAGGCATCCGCGCCCCGCTGATCGTCCACTGGCCGGCCCGGATCCGCGAGCGCGGCGGCATCCGCCCCCAGTACCACCACGTGGTGGACATCGTCCCCACCGTGCTCGAAGCCCTGGGTGTCGAGGCGCCGACCGTCTATCAGGGCGTGCCCCAGCTCCCCGTCCAGGGCGTCAGCATGCTCTACACCTTCGACGACGGCCGGGCGCCCACCCGCAAGGAGACCCAGCACTACGAGATCCTCGGAGACCGCGCCATCTGGCACCGTGGCTGGAAGGCGGTGGCCCGGCACGAGGCCGGCACCGCCTTCGAGCAGGACCGGTGGGAGCTCTACCACCTGGACCAGGACTTCGCGGAGTGCCGGGACCTCGCCGACCAGCACCCCGAGCGGCTCCGGGACCTCGTGGCGCGCTGGTGGGCGGAGGCCGAAGCGCACCACGTGCTGCCGCTCGACGACCGGGAGTACGAGCGCGTCGCCGCCGACATCGCGGCGCGCCGGCGCACGCGCTACGTCTACTACCCCGGCATGGCCCGGATCGACCGGCTCAGCGCCCCCGACGTCTCCGACCGCTCCTACCGCATCCTGGCCGAGGTGGAGATCCCGGCCGCCGGAGCCGAGGGGGTGCTGCTCGCCGCCGGCTCCCGGTTCGCGGGCTACGTGCTCTACGTCCAGGACGGCCGGCTGGTCTACGAGTACGTCTACTCCCGCGACCGGCGCCATGTCGTCCGATCCGACCGGCGCCTGCCGGCCGGCCGGCGCCTCACGCTCCGCTACGAGTTCCAGAAGACCGGGCCCCGGCGCGGCCGGGGCAGTCTCTTCGTGGACCAGGACCTCGTCGGGACGGTCGAGATCCCGCGGACCTGGCCCCTCTATGCCACGACGGGCGGCCTCTTCTGCGGCCGGGACGGCGGGACCCGGGTCGGCACGGGCTACCTCGGTCCGTCTCCGTTCACGGGCTCGATCCACCGCGTCATCGTCGAGCTCGCCGACGACGGCCGATCCGATCCGGCCGGAGAGGCGCGCAGCGCGCTGGCCGAGGAGTAGCCCGCCCCTCCGGAGCCGAGCGCCAGCGCCAGGACGAGCGCGAAGCCCAGGCCGCCGCCGATCAGGCAGGCGGCGCCGGCGCCGAGCGTCTGGGCCAGCGCACCCACCAGCAACGCACCGAAGGGCGTCACACCGACGAAGACGAGGACGTAGAGGCCCATCAGCCGGCCCCGCAGGGCGTCCGGCACGATCATCTGGAAGGAGGTGTTGCACCCGGTCATGAACAGGATCTGGGTCAGGCCCACCCCGACCAGCAGGGCCGCCGTCAGCGGCAGCGCGCGGGAGAGCCCGAGCGCGGCCGTCCCCGCCGACACGAGCAGGGCCGGGACGACGACCGCCACCGGGGAGGGCCGTGACCATCCGAGCAGCGCCAGCCCGAGGGCCCCGGTGAGCGCGCCGGCGCCGTGGGCGGCCATGAGCAGGCCGAACTCGTGGGCGCCGCCGCCGAGCAGGTCGCGGGTGACCAGCGGGACCAGCACGTTGTAGTTGATGACGAAGAGGCTCACCACCGAGAGCAGGCCCAGGATCAGGCGCACGCGCGGGGTGGCGGCCACGTACCGGAGCGCCTCGACCAGTTCCTGGCGCAGGCCCACTTCCGGCCGCGGGCGCGGCCGGCCCTCGGTGCGGATGGCGGCCAGCGCGGCCAGGACCGCCACGAAGCTCACGCCGTTGATCAGGAACGCGGCGGCCGACCCCCAGCGCGCCACTACGAGGCCGGCCAGCGCCGGCCCCACCACGCGGGCGCCGTTGAAGGCCGCCGAGTTGAGCGCGATCGCGTTGGACAGATGCGCCCGGTCGACGAGCTCGGCCACGTACGACTGGCGGGCCGGCATGTCCAGGGCGTTGGCGACGCCGTACACGGTCGCCAGCACGGCCATCTGCCAGTACCGGATGTGACCGGCCCACACGAGCGCGGCCAGCACCAGCGCCTGGGCCATGAGCGTCCCCTGTGTGGCCAGGAGCAGGCGCCGCTTGCGGACGCGGTCGCTCAGCGCGCCGCCCAGGAGAGCGAACCCCAGCACCGGCGCGAACTGCAGGGTGCCGATCACACCCAGGCGGAACGCCGAGCCGGTGAGCTCCAGCACCAGCCATGCCTGGCCCACGCTCTGCATCCACGTTCCGACCAGCGAGATGAGCTGTCCGACCCAGAACAGCCGGAAGTCCCGGTGTCCGAGTGCCGGCAGCGGGCGCATGGAGGCCAGCTTACGCCGGCCGCCCCCGAGGGGTCCGAGGTCAGATCAGAACGTAAACAAACTCCGGGCACCGTCCGTCCAATCGAGCAGCCGGGGGTCAGTCGCCCTCGCCAAGGAGGTGCCATGTCCCCGACGCGACGTTGGTTGTGCCTGGCGGTGGCCGGCGTGGTCGCCGGCGGCTGTGCCACCACCACCCGGCCCGGCGTGTACGCCTACCCGGCGCGAGGCCAGACCACGGAGCAGGTGGCTCGAGACACCGCCGAGTGCGAGGCCTGGGCGCGCCAGCAGACGGGCTACGATCCCTCGGCCAGCACCGGCACCGGGGCGGCCGTCGGGGCGGTCGTCGGCGCCCTGGGCGGCGCGGCCGCCGGGGCGGCCATCGGGGCGGCGGCCGGGTCGCCCGGCAAGGGGGCGGCGATCGGGGCCG
>DATLZL010000189.1:0-12039 GCA_035574035.1 Binatia bacterium
GCTGCCGGCCTGGCGGGCGATCGTGCTGGACTACCTGATCCCGCTCTACTCGCGTCTGGGCCGGCCGGCCGAGTGGGGGTTCCACCGCTGGCCGGTATGGATCCCGATCGCCTTCGCGGTGGTCCTGAGCGTCGGCGCCGCCGTCGTCCACCGCCGCTTCGGCCCGCGGCACGCCGTGGCCGTGGTCGGCGTCCTCTACGGCCTCGCGCATTACTTCGGCCAGGGGAAGGGCTGGGAATATCACCTCTACCCGTTCGCCGCCTTCGCCGCCGTGCTGCTCTTCTCGGAGCTCCCGGCGCTGCTGGCAGCGGGGCGGTGGCTCGCCGGCGGGCTGATCGCGGTCAGCCTGGCCGCGGGCCTGGCCGGCCTGGCGGCCAAGGGAGCGGAAGCCGCGGACGCCGCCGACTCGGGCTGGGTCGCCGACAAGCACCGCCGTGTTCAGGCCGTCGTCGGCGCGCTGGCGGGCCGGCTGGGCCCCGAGGACCGGGTACAGGTGCTGGACACCACGGAGGGAGGCGTGCACGCGCTGCTCCGCCTGGGGGCGGTGGCGCCGACGCGGTTCCTCTACGACTTCCACTTCTTTCACGACGCCGACACCCCCGTGGTCCAGGCGCTGCGCCGCGAGCTGCTCGACAAGCTCCAGGCCCGACCGCCGCGCTTCATCGTCCTGTTCGCGCGCGGCTGGCCGGCCGGCGGCTACGAGCGGCTGGACCTCTTCCCCGAGCTCGAGCGCTTCCTGACCACGCGCTACCGGCTGGAGCTGGAAGCGGACGGCTTCCGGATTCATGCGAAGCGAAACGATCCGTAGGATCATCCGAGCCTACGACGACCCGGTCGTGCGGGGATACTGCTGGCTCCGCTTCGGGATCCTGCGCCAGCGCTTCCTGGACGAGATCGGACAGTACCTGCCGGCCAGCGGCGCCGTGCTCGACATCGGGTGCGGGTTCGGGCTGTTCTCGCTCTACTACGCCGCCACCGGTCCGGGCCGCATTCTGCGCGGCCTGGACCTCGACCCCCGGCGGGTGGCGATCGCGCGCCGCGCGGCCCGCCGGCTGGGCCTCGACAACGTCGTCTACGAGGTGGGCGACGCGCGGGACTTCAAGGGCGACGGCGAGGTGCAGGCGGCCTACATGCTCGACATCGTCCACCACATCCCGGCCGGCGCCGTCCCGCCCCTGCTGGGCGCGCTCCGCCGCGGCCTGCCGGCGGGCGGCCGCCTGCTCGTCAAGGACGTGGACACCCGGCCAGCGCCCAAGCGCTGGTTCACCTGGGCGCTCGACAAGGTGATGGCGCCCCGGAGCCCGGTGCACTACTGGCCGGCCGAGGCGCTCACCGCCCGGCTCGAGGCGGCCGGCTTCCGCGTGTACCGCCACCTCATGGTCGACCTGCTGCCGTACCCCCACGTGCTCTACGTGGCCGAGGCCGCGTGATGGCGGGGCCGCTGCTCACCGTCGAGGAGATCACGGCCGGCTACGGCGCGATGGACATCCTGCACGGCGTCTCCCTGCGCGTCGACGCCGGCGAGATCGTCAGCATCATCGGTCCCAACGGGGCCGGCAAGTCCACCGCGTTCAAGGCCATCGTGGGGTTCCTGCGCCCGCGGCGCGGGCGGGTCCGGTTCAACGGCGAGGACATCACCGGGCTGCCACCGCACGTCGTGGTCCGGCGCGGTCTGGCCTACGTGCCGCAGGGCCGGATCGTCTTCCCCCAGATGACGGTCCTCGAGAACCTCGAGATGGGGGCCTACATCGAGCGTGACCGGGCGCGGGTCGAGGCCGCGCTCGAGCGGGTCTACCGCCTCTTCCCCATCCTGGCCGAGCGCCGGCGGCAGCGGGCCGGCACGATGTCGGGCGGCGAGCAGCAGATGGTCGCCATCGCCCGAGCGCTCATGACCACCCCGTCGCTCATCCTGCTCGACGAACCGTCGCTCGGCCTGGCGCCGAAGTTCGTCACGCTGATCTTCGACAAGCTCCAGGAGATGCGGGCGGCCGGCTACACGCTGATGGTCGTCGAGCAGAACGCGGCCCGGGCCCTGGCCATCGCCGACCGCGGCTACGTGCTGGAGCTGGGCCGCAACCGCTTCGAGGGTCCGGGCCCCCGCCTGCTGACCGACCCCGAGGTCCGGCGCCTCTACCTCGGCGGTTGAGGCAGCAGCCGGAACACGGTGACCGGGCGGCGCATGCCCTTGAGCCAGACCTGCATCGGCGGCCCGGCCGCGCCGTTGACGCCGGCCCGGGCCACGACCGCCTCGGAGGCCACGATCTCGCCCGCCTCGCTCAGGGCCTGCAGCCGCGCCGCCACGTTGACGGCCGGCCCCACGACCCCGTACTTGACCCGCTCCGCGGTGCCGATGTTGCCGGCGACGACCTCGCCGTGGTGGAGCCCGATCCCCATGGCGAGCTCCGGGAGTCCGGCGCGGCGCTGCTCCTCGTTGAGTGCCGCCAGGGTCCGCTGCATGGCCCTCGCGCAGTGGACCGCCCGCGCGGTGTCGTCCGGGCGCGCCAGCGGCGCGCCGAAGAGCACCAGGATCGCGTCGCCGATGAACTCGTTGATCAGCCCGCCGTGCTCCAGGATCACCGGCGTCATGCGGGCCAGGTACCGGTTGAGGACGGTGATCATCGCCTCCGGCCCCAGCCGCTCCGAGAGCGCCGAGAAGCCGCGGAGGTCGGACATCAGGATGGTCACCGCCCGCACCTCGCCCCCCAGGCGCAGGGCCTCGCGGTCGCGCAGGAAGCGCTCGGCCACCTCGGGGCTCACGTACCGGCCGAAGGTCTCGCGGATGAAGTCGCGGTCGCGCAGGGCCCGGGCCATGTCGGCCACCGCCCGGGTGAGGACCCCGATCTCGTCGCGGCTGCGCGGCGTGAGGCTGACGTCGAGCTGGCCGTGGCGGATGCGCCGGGCGGCCTCGGCCAGGTCGCGCAGCGGGCGCCCCAGCCAGCGCGCCATTCCGAGGCCGGCCACGATGGCCAGCGACAGGGCGAGCAGCCCGAACAGCAGGCTGCGCCAGCCCTGGGCGTCCACCTGCTCGGTGTAGTCGCGCTCGGGGACGACGATGTGGACCCACCACGGCGGGTCGGTCACGCCGAGGGACACGGCGCGGCCGAGGTAGGACTCCCGGTCGAGCGTGAAGGTGAGCGGGCCTTCGTGCCCCGCGGCGGCCGCCCGGCTGGCGGCGCCCGCCAAATCGGCGTCCCGGGCCGTGTCGCGGCCGCTCCCGGCCGCCGCCACGAGGGCCCCGCTCCGGGTGGCGAGGAACGCGCGGCCGCGCGGGGAGACCTGCACGGCCTCGAGGAAGTCGCCCAGGTGCCGGAGCGAGAAGTCCACGGTGAAGACGCCCCTGACGACGCCGGTCCCGTCCAGGAGCGGCGCGGCGCAGGTGATCCCCGGGCCGCCGCTGCCGAAGAACTCGTAGGGCTCCGTCCAGACCACGCCGCGCCGCGCCTCGGCCAGCCGGTAGTGCGGTCGCTGGCGCGGGCGGTAGCCGTGGTCGTCGGAGCGCCGGGCCGGCAGGCGGCCGCCGTCGGGCAGGAGCAGGTCCTCCTCCAGCACGATCCGGCCGTTCCGCGGGAAGCTGCGGTTGACGTAGAGGTGTCCGCCGAGGTCGCGCCAGGCCCCCACGAAGCGGTCGTCGCGGTCGCCGTAGGACACCCAGGACAAGTGCGGGTGGGCGCGGAGGACGGCCAGGACGAAGCTTTCGAGCGCGGCGTCGTCCGCGGGGTCGAGCCCGCCGCGGGCGACGAGCTCGGGCCCGAGCATGACGGTCGCCTCGGCATGGCGGAGGAACCGGGCGATCTCGGAGGCGGCCAGCCGGGCCGCCTGGGCGGTGGCGGCATCGAGGATGGCGGCCGAGCGCGCGCGCTGGTCCAGCCACGCCACGCCGCCGATGATGAGCGCCGTCAGCCCGGTGAGCCCCACGACCAGGCCGACCAGCGCGACGGAGAAGCGGGGCCGACGCCCGAAGCGACGGACGAGGGAGCCGAGGTCCGCCAGCTACTTCGCCTTCGGGGCGGGCTCCGGGGCGGGGGGCGCCGGGAACTGCACGTACGGCGGCGCCGGCGTCCGGTCGGGCGGCACGTACGCCGGCGCCGGCGTGCCGGCCGGGCCCAGCGCGCGGACGTACCGGTAGATCGCCCGAAGGTCCTCGTCGGTCATGTCCCGCAGCGCGAACCACGGCATCGGCGGGCGGGAGCGGAGAGCGCGGGCGGCGGCCAGCCACTGGGCCTCGGTCATGCCGTTCAGGTAGAGCCGGAGGTTGGCGGCATAGGTCGTGCCCCAGGGACCGCGCCAGCCCAGGGTGTCGCCCACCAGCCAGCGCTCCTCCGGCACGTCCCCGGCCCGCTCGGCGTAGCCGGGGGTGTGGCAGTCGTTGCAGCCGGCGATCTTCACGAGGTAGCGCCCGCGCTCGACCAGCCGGCGCGAGGCGTCAGGGGACGCCTTGGCCGGGCGCTGGGCGAGGGCCACCGTCGCCAGCAGCAGGAGGATGAGGGGAGCGAGCACGACGAGGGTCAGCGTCTTCGGAGCGGTTCGAGCGGCGAGCACGGCGAAAGCATACCCGACGCCCGCCACCGCGGCAACGCCCGGTTGACGGGATGAGGCGCGTACCGTACCTTCACCGGCGCTTCATGGCGAGCATCCAGGTCAGCCGCGCCAGCAAGCACTTCGGATCGGTCCGGGCCGTGGACGACGTGAGCTTCACCGTGCCGGCGGGCAGCTTCGTCGTCCTCCTCGGGCCGTCGGGGTGCGGCAAGTCCACCACGCTGCGGCTCATCGCCGGCCTGGAGACCGTCACCTCCGGCCGGATCTGGATCGGCGACATCGACGTGACGGACCTGCCGCCGTCCCGGCGGCGGATCGCCATGGTCTTCCAGTCGTACGCGCTGTTTCCGCACCTCAACGTCCGGGAGAACATCGTCTTCGGCCTCAAGGTGCGCCGCGTGCCGGCGCCGGATCGCGCGGCGCGCCTGGCCCGGGTGGCCGAGCTGCTGGGGCTGGCCGGCCTCCTGCACCGCAAGCCGGGACAGCTCTCCGGCGGGCAGCAGCAGCGCGTCGCACTGGGCCGCGCCATCATCGCCGAGACGCCCGTGTGCCTGATGGACGAGCCGCTGTCCAACCTCGACGCCCAGCTGCGCCAGACCATGCGGCGCGAGCTCCGCGCGCTGCAGCGGCACCTGGGTATCACGACCGTCTACGTGACGCACGACCAGGTGGAGGCCTTGAGCATGGCCGACCGGGTGGTCGTGCTGCGCGACGGGCGAGTCGAGCAGGACGCGCCGCCGGCGGAGCTCTACGCGCGCCCGGCGAGCGTGTTCGTGGCCCGCTTCATCGGCACTCCGCCGATGAACGTCCTGCGCCTGGCCGACGTGCCGGGCGGAGCGGCCGTGCGGGGCACCGCCGTCCCCGTGCTGGGCCGCCCGGCCGGCGAGGGGTTCCTGCTCGGCCTCCGGCCCGAGGACGTCCGGCTCACCTCGGCCGGCCTGCCGGCCCGGGTGCTGGACAGCGAGTACCTGGGCGCGGACACGGTCGTCAACTGCGCGGTCGGGGAGGAGACGCTGAAGCTCCGCCTGCCGGGGCGCGCGCCGGTGACCGCCGGCGCCGAGGTCCGGCTGGGGTGGACGCCGGACGCGCTCCACCTCTTCGACGCGACCTCCGGACGCCGGCGGGACGACGTCCTGCAGGAACCCGGTGTCCGGCAGGCGAAGGGAGAGATCACCTGACCAGCCGCCGGGCCCTCCGGCGGGCACGAAGGAGCCAGGCATGCGAAATCCTGTGCGGGTCGTCGTCGCGCTGCTCGTCGTCGCCGCGCTGCTCGGGCCGGTCCCGGCCGGCGCCGCCACCGTCGAGCTCAACATGTACTACCCGGTGGCCGTCGGCGGGCCGATCACCAAGATCATCGACGGCATGATCGCCGACTTCGAGAAGGAGCATCCCGGCATCAAGGTCACCGCCGTCTACGCCGGCAACTACGACGACACGCGGGTGAAGGCGCTCACCGCGCTCAGGGCCGGCCAGCCGGTGCAGCTGTCGGTGCTCTTCTCGATCGACCTGTTCGAGCTGATCGACCAGGACGCCATCGTCCCCTTCGACGACCTGATCGGCGCCGCCGACCGGCCCTGGCTGGACGCCTTCTACCCGGCGCTGATGGAGAACAGCCGCACCCAGGGCAAGGTGTGGGGCATCCCCTTCCAGCGCTCGACGATCGTCATGTACTGGAACAAGGAGGCGTTCCGCGAGGCGGGGCTGGATCCCAACCGGCTGCCGGCCACCTGGGCCGAGATGGTCGAGATGGGCAAGCGCCTGGTCAAGCGCGACGCCGCCGGCAACGTGACCCGCTACGGGGTGATGGTGCCCTCGACCGGCTACCCGTACTGGATGTTCCAGGCCCTGGCGCTCCAGAACGGCGAGGTCCTGATGAACCAGGACGGCAACCGGACCTTCTTCGACAAGCCGGCCGTGGTCGAGGCGCTGGAGTTCTGGCGGGACCTCGGCGCCAAGCACGGCATCATGCCGCGCGGCACCGTGGAGTGGGGCACGCTCCGGGCCGCGTTCCTGGAGGGCAAGACCGCCATCATGTGGCACACCACCGGCAACCTGACGCCGGTGCGCAAGGAGGCGAAGTTCGACTTCGGGGTGGCCATGCTGCCGGCCAACAAGCGGCGGGGCAGCCCCACCGGGGGCGGCAACTTCTACGTCTTCAAGAAGGCCTCGCCGGCCGAGCGCAAGGCGGCGCTGACCTTCATCCAGTGGATGACCTCCCCGGAGCGGGCCGCCCAGTGGTCGATCGATACGGGGTACGTGGCCGTCACCCGGGCCGCCTACGAGACGCCGGCGCTCAAGCGGTACATCGCCGAGTTCCCCGCCGCCGCCGTCGCCCGCGACCAGCTCCAGCACGCCACCGCCGAGTTCTCGGTGCACGAGAACGCTCGCGTCAAGAAGCTCCTCGACGACGCCATCCAGGCCGTGCTCACCGGCGCCAAGGAGCCCCGGGCGGCGCTCGCCGAGGCCCAGGCCGCGGCCGAGCGCGTGCTCGCCCGCTACCGACGCTGAACCGCGCGGGGGCCGGGGACGGTCCGGGTCCCCGGCCCGTCGGCCCCATGTCCTCCGGCGGATCCCGGCTCCGTTCGGCGCTCTACGGCTGGCTGCTGCTGCTGCCGGCGGCGGCGATCCTGATCACCTTCACCCACTACCCGATCGTCGCCACCCTGCGCGACAGCCTGTACTCGACCGCGCGCGCCGGCCGGCCGGCGGCGTTCGTCGGCCTGGCCAACTACCGGTTCATGGTGGAGGACCCGGTGTTCGCCCAGGTGATGTGGAACAACGCCCTGTTCGCGCTGGGCACCATCCCGGCCAGCATCGCCCTGGCGCTGGTGATGGCCCTCTGGGTGAACCGCCGGCTGCCGGCCCGGGCGTTCGTGCGGCTGGCCTACTTCACGCCGACCGTGCTGCCGATGATCGCGGTGGCGAACATCTGGCTGTTCTTCTACACGCCGCAGTTCGGGCTCCTGGACCAGGTGCGCAGCCTGTTCGGCCTGGGCCACCACAACTGGCTGGGCGACGCCCGCACCGTCATGGGCGCGCTGATCGTGATGACGATCTGGAAGGAGGCCGGCTTCTTCATGATCTTCTACCTGGCCGCGCTGCAGCACCTGCCGCCGGACCTGGCCGAGGCGGCCGCCATCGAGGGTACCGGCCGCTGGACCTACTTCCGCCGGGTGACCTTCCCTTTGCTGATGCCGACGACGCTCTTCGTGCTGATCAACGCCACCATCAACTCGTTCAAGCTGGTCGACCAGCTCTTTGTCCTCACCAAGGGCGGGCCGGACAACGCCTCCAACCTCCTGCTCTACTACATCTACGAGGTCGCCTTCGGGTTCAACGACTGGTCCTACGCGGCGACGCTCACGGTCGTGCTGCTGGCCATCCTGGCCGGGCTGGCGTTCGGGCAGTTCTTCCTGATCGAGCGCCGGGTGCACTACCGGTGACCGCCGCCGGCCGGGTCAGACGGCACCCCGCCGCAGGGCCGCGCCCTCGGAGCGGGAGGGTGCGGTGAAGGGCCGCGGCGAGGGGCTCGCCGGTCCCCCGCCCCCGGGGCAGGCACTGGAGCACGCCGCGGCCCTGCTGCTGGCGGTGCTGTGGGTGCTGCCGCTCGTCTACGCCGTCTGGGCCGCCTTCCACCCGCCGGAGTACGCCACGCGCTTCGACCCGCTGGCGCCGCTGACGCTGGCGAACTTCCGGCGGGCGTGGGAAGTGGCGCCCTTCGCCCGCTACCTGGTCAACACCGTCTTCCTGGTGAGCCTGATCCTGGCCGCCCAGCTCGTCCTCTGCACGCTCGCCGCCTACGCCTTCGCCCGCTTCGAGTTCCCGGGACGCGACGCGGCCTTCGGGCTGGTGCTGCTGCAGATCCTCATCGTGCCCGAGGTGCTGCTGGTGGAGAACTACGTGACCCTGAGCCGGCTGGACCTGGTGGACACGCTGCTCGGGGTGGGCCTGCCCTACATGGCCTCCGCCTTCGGGATCTTCCTGCTCCGTCAGACCTTCAAGCAGGTGCCGCGCGACCTCGACGACGCCGCTCAGATCGAGGGCGCCGGCCCCCTGCGCGCCCTCCTGGCGGTCTACGTGCCGCTCGCCCGGCCCACGTACCTGGCCTACGGGCTCGTCTCGGTGAGCTATCACTGGAACAACTTCCTGTGGCCGCTGGTCGTCACCAACTCGGTGGAGACGCGGCCGATCACGGTGGGCCTCGGCGTCTTCGCCGCCCCCGAGACGGGGGTCAACTGGTCGGTCGTCTCCGCCGGAACGCTGCTGTCGGTCGCGCCGCTGGTCCTGGCCTTCCTGCTCTTCCAGCGACAGTTCGTGCAGAGCTTCATGCGGGCCGGCATCAAGTGACGCCGGCCGAGCCCCGCCGGCCCGGCGCGTCGGCGCCGGCCGCCGGGGGCGGGGGAGCCCCGGGGTCGAGCCGGACCGGGAGCGAGCCCGGTCAGAGCAGCGAGCGCGAGACCTCCCGGCTCTCCGGAAACGCGTGCGAGTGCTGGCGCACGATCTGGTGCAGGAGGTGGCGGCGCGCCTCCACCTCCATCGGGTCGATCTGGTAGGCGCACAGCAGGCAGACCCCGCCGTCGCGCAGCAGCTCGTTCCAGAGCTCCTCCAGGCGGACGGTGGCCTCGTGATTCTGGGGCCAGAGGAGGTTCACCATCTCCCCGAAGATCCGGATCCGGTCGTAGCCGGCCTCCCGCAGCCGGTCCAGGAGCGGGCGGATCAGGCGCCGGAACGTCTGGCGGTCGGGCCAGCCGTCCTGTACCAGGTGCTGCAGCGCGTCCTCGGCGTCCACCGCGATGAAGCCGCGTGACCCCTGGGACTCGGTGACGGCCACTCCGGTCTCGGTCAGCCGCCGGCACAGCGCGCCCAGGTGGTCCGGGGTGGCGATGACGAGACCGCCCTCGCCCAGGGCCAGGCCGCTGCCGATGAAGTGGGCGGCGGCCCGGACGAGCACCTCGGCGTCGCTGTACACCTGGATAAGGTGATCGCACGGAAACGGCCGGTGGAGCACGGCATCCCACTGGCGCGGCACGCTGGTCATCGCTGGCCTCCTGGAGTCTCCGGTTGTCCGTTCGGTGAGCGAAGCCATGCTACGCCCTTCGGCGTGCGGTTGCCAGCGGGTGCCGGGTCTCGCGCGCCTTCGAGCTCGAGCTCCGGTCGGCCGCCGACCCGCCAGTCGCCGACCCGGGTGCCGCGCGGCCCGTGGATCGCTCCACCGCTATTGCTTCGCGCGCGCGCCGGCGTCCCGCCAGCGCGCTCGCTCGCGCGCTGGCGGCGTGGCCCCGCGAGCCATCTCTCGCTCGGTGGCGCCCGGATTGCAGCGCGCAAGGCGGCGCCAGCGGCCGGTCAGCACGGCTGAGGGCAGGAGGCGAGCTATGGCAGGCAGAGGGACCGTCGTGGCGTTGGCCGTGGCAATCGGGCTCGTCCTGACCGGGTGCCAGACCGTGACGGGTCGCGGCATGGGGCAGTGGTGGGAGGACAAGGCCACCACTGCGAAGGTGAAGACCGCCCTGGCCGGTAAGCGGCTCGGCACGCTCACCCGGATCGACGTCGACACCTACAGTGGGACCGTGTACCTCACCGGGACGGTGGGAAGTGAGGAGACCCGACGGGAAATCTTGGAGATGGCGGAGTCAGCCGCCGGCGGCCGGCGGGTGGTGAGCCATCTGGTCGTGGCCGGAGAGACCGTCCCGGCCGCGTCTCCCGGCGCACCCCGGCAGGCCCGCTAGCCTTCGGAGGCCGGCTCCGCGCCCCCCGGGGTACGCCGCAGTGCGTCCCAGAAGTAGAAGCACTCCAGGTGAAAATGCAGCGAGGGACCCTCCTGGCGCAGGGCCTCGATGAGGAACTGGCCGGAAGCGATCGTTTCCTCGCAGGCATCGCACTGCTCGCCCCTGCCTCGCCCGGCCCAGACCCGGGCGGCGCGCTCGCGGGGGAGCGTGCCCTCCGCCAGCTTGCGGCGGATGAGTCGGCGCAGCGCCTCGCGTTCCACGGATGCCCCTGGCAGGTGCACGGCAAGCCACGCTCACCGGCCACGAGACATCCAGACGACCCCCAAAGGTGGGCGCGGTGCAGGCGAGGCACCATACTGCATCGGCGAGCGGTACGGCAAGCAGCCCCTGGTCGATCCGGGACGCCCCGCCGGCGGCGGGCCGGACCCCGCTCAAGCCTGTTCCTGCTCGTCCCCGGCTCGGACCAGGAGCCGGCGAATCTCCTTCAGCAGGTCGCTTGGGCGGCACGGCTTGACGACGTAGGCGTCACAGCCGACCACCAGCGCGCGCTCGACCGAGGCCCCGAACGCATGTCCGGTGCACGCGATGACGGGGATGTGGCGCGTGCGCCCGTCGGTCTTGAGCCGGCGCGTCGCTTCCCAGCCGTCGACGCGCGGCATCGAGAGATCCATCACGATGGCGTCTGGCCGGGACTCGACCGCGTACCGGAACGCCATGTCGCCGTCGGTGGCGGTCTGGACGCGGTAACCCATGGCGAGGAAGTAGGTGGCGTACATCTCGCGGTCCTCGGCGTTGTCGTCGCAGACGAGGATCAGCGGCGCCGGGTACTCGCGCGCCGATTGCCGGCGGGAGCGCGAACCTGGACGGGCAGCCACCGTACCCTCAGCATGGCACGACGCTCAAGCGGACTCGAAAGAAAGTCCCGGTTGAGCGTGTGAAAAACTTTACCCGGTCGGGCGGGAGGATTTGGTGGAGCTGAGGGGATTCGAACCCCTGACCCCAAGACTGCCAGCCTTGTGCTCTCCCAGCTGAGCTACAGCCCCACGCGACGGACCACGGTACAAGCCCGTGAAAAACTTGTCAAGGAAGTGAAGGGATTCACCGGAGCTCGGTGGGTGGTACCGGGGGCGGGATTCGAACCCGCACGCCCTTGCGGGCACGGCGTTTTGAGCGCCGCGAGCCTTCCAGTTCCTCCACCCCGGCACGCGGGACGCGCGCGCCTAGATGGTACCCGAAATGTCGTGGCGGTACCATCGCGCGGCAGCCACGGCTTGTCCTGCGTTCCGGCGCTTCCCGTCGGTGGCGATCAGGCCGACGACCCAGGCCAGGTCGGCCGACCGGGCGATGTCGGCCGGGGCGCGAACCATCGGCCCCCGCGGCCGCGCCGGGATGCCGAGCTCCGCATCCTTCGACGGACCCGTCGTCGGCGACACGCCGAGCCGCGCCGCGACGTGCTCCACCGTCCACTTCCGCTCGACGGGGAGGTCGGCGAGCGTCGCAGCGTCGATCTGCGCGCGCCGGTTGTGGGGCGAAGACGGGGCACCGCGCATCGGCTCACGCTACGGAGCTGGCCCGCCGGCGTCAATGTCGGGGTTCGCCGGCACATCGGCGGGCGTCGTTGCCAGATCGGGTGGACCGCCAGCGCAGCGCGCCGTGCGGGCGAACGCCGCACATCGCGTGCACCGGTCCGGAGGTCGCCGCACACCGGGTGGAGAGCCGGGCGGCGAACGCCGTCGGGTGCGGCGCGTCGGTCGGGCGAACGCCGCACTGCCGGTAC
>DATLZL010000190.1:0-4409 GCA_035574035.1 Binatia bacterium
GGTCGCCCAGGTCGATCACCGCCGCATCCTCGCCGACCCGCGGGCCGACGACGACCCGGGGGTCCTTCGGCGGGTGGCGGTCGAGCAGCGCCTGCAGCAGCGGGCCCCGGAGCTTGCCGACCGGTAGGCGGGTCATCAGACGGCGAGTAGTATACCGCCGTGGCGTCGACGCCGGTCGTGCTCGGCTGCATCCCGAACGTGAGCGAAGGACGGGACCCGGCGGTCATCACCCGCCTGGCCGGCGTCGTCCGCGACAGCGGCGCGGTCCTGATGGACGTCCACAGCGACCCCGATCACCATCGCTCCGTGTTCTCGTTCCTCGGCGGCCCGGCGGTCATCGAGGCGGCGGTGCTGGCCCTGGCCCGGGCGGCGCTGGAGGCGATCGACATGCGGCGCCACCAGGGGGCCCACCCGCGCATCGGCGCGCTGGACGTGGTGCCGATCGTGCCCCTGCGCGGCGGCGGCCTGGCCGACGCCGTCGCGCTCGCCCATCGAATTGGGGCGCGCCTCGCCGACCGCCATCGGGTGCCCGTCTACTTTTACGGCGAGGCCGCCCGGCGGGACCAACGCCGGCGCCTGCCCGACGCCCGGCGCGGCGGCTACGAGGCGCTGGCCGAGAGGCTCACCACGCCGGAGGGCGTGCCCGACGAGGGGCCGGCCCGCTTCGACCCGCGCGCGGGCGCCGTGCTGGTCGGGGCCCGCGACATCCTGGTCGCCTTCAACGTCTGGCTCGACTCCTCGGACCTGGAGGCGGCCCGTCAGATCGCGCGCGCGGTGCGGGAATCCAGCGGCGGCCTGCCCGGCGTTCAGGCGCTCGGCCTCGCGCTGCCGAGCCGCGGTCTGGTCCAGGTGTCCATGAACCTGCTGGACTACCGGCGCACGCCGATCCCGGTCGCTTTCGACGCCGTGCTCCGCGAGGCGGCGCGGCGGGGGATCGGGGTGCGACGCGGGGAACTGGTGGGGGTCGCTCCCGCCGCCGCTCTGGCCGGCCGGACCCCGGAGTCGGTGGGGCTCCAGGACTTCACGGCCGACCGCCTGCTCGAGACCTGGCTGGCGAAGATCTGATCAGAGCACGAGCTTCAGGAGGTCGGCGGTGAGGTCATAGAGCTGGGCGCAGCCGCCCGGCCCTCCGATCAGGGGACCGATCCGCTTGCGCAGCCCCTCGTCGACCGTCTCGCCGACCAGGGCGGCGAGGTTCCGCTGCGGCTCCGAGCAGATCCCCATGTACGGCAGCCGCGGCGTCTCGTGCTCCGCGCGCAGGATGCGGCCGCTGACGGCGTCGACCTCGAGGCGGAGCTCGAAGCCGTGGACGTCGTCGTGCATGGCGTGGAACAGGCTCAGCCGGTCGTCCTCGCGGACGATCCGCACCACCTTGCGGCGGACGAAGACCTTCGGCTGCCCGGGGCGGGGGCTGTAGAGGTCCGGGTGCATCGGCGTCGTGACCGGGCGGCTGCCGAGCAACGCCCGGCCGGCCGCGCTGTAGGTGAAGCAGGAATCGGGCAGGTCGACCCAGGCCGTGGTGTCGAGTTCCCAGCACCGCCGCGGATCCCCGGCCGCCCGCTCGGCCTGCTCGCGCGGGAGTTTCGTCACCTGGCGGGCCAGCCGGGCCACCTCGATCGCCGCGTCGACCATGAACGGCGCTCCTTGGCCGGCGCCGGCGGCCTCGGCCACGCGCCGGGTGAAGCCGGCGACCATCCGAACCCCGGCCAGACCCGACATCGCCCGCGCGACGGCCGGATCCACCGCCCCGCCCAGCACCCGCGCCCGGGCCTCGCGGATGGCATAGTCCGGCGACGTCGTGCACACGGCCTGCAGCTCCACCGCCCGGTCCGGGTCCCGGAGCTGGACGGTGTGAGTGAGGGCGTCGTCGGGCGTGTTGTCCGTCCAGCCCTCCATGACGCGCTCGTAGCGGTCCCGGCCGGCCAGCAGGGCGGGAGCGATCATCCGCGCTCCATCTCCTCGGGACCGCCGGCGCCGGCCAGGTACCGCTCGGGGTCGCGGTCGAACTTCTGCTTGCAGCCGACCGCGCAGAAGTAATAGGTCTGCCCCTGGTAGCGGGACTGCGCGGCCGCCTTCGCCGGCTCCACGGTCATCCGGCACACGGGATCAATCGCCATCGGAGGGCCTCCATTTCTTGAGTCGCAGGCTGTTGACCACCACCGACACCGACGAGAACGCCATCGCGGCGCCGGCCAGCACGGGCGAGAGCAGCACGCCGGCCACCGGATAGAGCGCCCCCGCCGCCACCGGGATCAGGAGCACGTTGTAGCCGAACGCCCAGACGAGATTCTGCCGGACCACGCGGATCGTGCGCCGCGACAGCTCGATCGCAGCCAGGAGACCCCGCAGGTCGCCGCGCATCAGCGTCACGTCCGCGGCCTCCATCGCCACGTCCGTTCCCGACCCCATCGCGATGCCGACGTCCGCCTGAGCCAGGGCGGGCGCGTCGTTCAGGCCGTCGCCCACCATGGCCACCCGGCGGCCCGCCTCCCGAAGCCCGCGGATCGCCGCCGCCTTCGCCTCCGGCAGCACCTCGGCCAGGACCCGCTCGATCCCGGCCCGCCGCGCCACCGCCTCGGCCGTCGGCCGCTGGTCGCCGGTCAGCATGATCACCTCGATGCCGAGGCGACGCAGGCGCGAGACCACCGTCGCCGCCTCGGGCTTCAGGGGGTCGGCGACGGCGACCAGCCCCACCAGCCGCCCGGCGAACGCCACGTAGATGACCGTCTTGCCGTCGGCGGCCAGGGTCCCGGCCCGCTCGGCCCACCCGTCCACCTCGATGCCGCGCTCGTCCATCAGGAGGCGGTTGCCGAGGAGGATGCGCCCGTCGGGGGCCAGCGCGTCGATGCCGCGCCCGGGGACGGCCGCGAACTCGACCACCGGCGGCAGCGCCAGCCCGCGCTCCTTGGCCCGTCTCACGACGGCCTCGCCCAGCGGGTGCTCGGACGCCTGCTCGGCGGCCGCGGCCAGGCCGAGGACGTCGTCCGCCTCGGCCCCATCGGCCGCGACGACGTCGGTGACCTCCGGCCGGCCGACGGTCAGCGTGCCGGTCTTGTCCAGCACGACGGTATCCACGCGGTGGAGGGTTTCCAGTGCGGCGGCGCTGCGGATGAGCACTCCGTGCTCGGCGCCCCGGCCGGTGCCGACCATGATGGCGGTGGGCGTGGCCAGCCCCATGGCGCAGGGACAGGCGATCACGAGCACGGCCACGGCCGTGGTGAGCGCCATGAGCAGGCGAGGCTCGGGGCCGAGGAGGAGCCAGCCGGCGAAGGTGAGGGTGGCGATCGCCAGGACGATCGGCACGAACACCGCCGCCACCCGGTCGGCCAGACGCTGGATCGGAGCCCGCGAGCCCTGCGCTTCCTCCACCAGCCGGACGATCCGGGCCAGCGTCGTGTCGGCGCCGACCCGCGTCGCCCGGAACAGGAAGGTGCCGGTCCGGTTCACGGTGCCGGCCGCCACCGGTGCCGGCGGCCGCTTCTCGACCGGCACGCTCTCACCGGTGAGCATGGATTCGTCCACGGTCGAGGCGCCCTCGACCACGACGCCGTCGACCGGCACGCGCTCGCCCGGACGGATCCGCACCAGGTCGCCGACCTGCACCTCGGCCGTCGGCACGTCCTGCTCCACGCCGTCCCGGAGGACGCGGGCCGTGCGCGGCGCCAGGCTCATCAGGCGCCGGATCGCCTCCGAGGTCCGTCCCCGCGCCCGCGCCTCCAGCCACCGGCCGAGGACCACCAGCGTGATGACGACCGCACTCGCCTCGTAATAGGTCATGCCGCCGACCGACATGAACGTGTGCGGCCAGAGCGTCACCGCCACGCTGAAGAAGTACGCGGCGCTGGTCCCCAGGGACACCAGCGTCGACATGCTGGCCGAGCGGCGGCGCAGGTCGCGCAGGAGCCCGAGGTGGAACTGGGCCCCGACCCAGAACTGAACCGGCGTGGCGAGAGCGAGCAGCAGGCGCGGGTCGCGCAGCCAGGCCGGGACCCCGGGGAAGACGTCGGCCATGCCACCCAGCAGCACCGGCAGCGAGAGCAGGCCGCCGACGACGACCTTCACCGCCAGCCGCCGCTGCTCGCGCTGGCGGGCCGCTTCCTCGCCCGCGGCCGCGTCGGCCGCCGGGGCCGCCGTCGGCTCGACGAGCTCGTAGCCGGCGCGGGCCACGGCCTCGCGCAGCCGGGCCACGTCGGTCCGCCGGGGGTCGAAGGCGACCGTCGCCCGCTCGGTGGCCAGGTTCACGGAGGCCTCGGCCACGCCGGGCACCGAGCGCAGCGCCCCCTCCACCTTCCCCACGCAGGCGGCGCAGTGCATCCCCCGGACCGGCAGGGTCCGACGCTCCACCGCGGTCGGCATCAGCGGCCCCCGAACCGCGCGAAGACCTCGAGCAGCTCGTCGATCTTCCGCTG
>DATLZL010000191.1:0-8735 GCA_035574035.1 Binatia bacterium
GATGCCCTCCGCGATGCGCACGCCCAGGTCCCGGGCCCGCCGCGCGAAGCCCTCCGTCACCTCGGCCGGCCCGGCCACCCCGTCGCCCGGCCCCCACACCGCGGCGATCAGGTCGTCCACGCGCAGGCCGGGGACCAGCGCCCGGGCCTCGGCCGGCGCGATCCGGCGCACGTCGACCCCGAGCCGGCGCTGGAGCGCCAGGCGCGCCTCGAAGCCGGCCAGGTCAGCGGGGTCGGAGACGAGGAAGAGGTAGCCGATCTTGCGGTAGCCGATGTCCACCCCGAACTCCTCGGCGAACCGCTCGAAGACGGCGATGGACTCGAGCGAGAACCGGACCTCGGTCTCGGTCCCGAACTGGGCCCGGATGCCGCCGGCGGCCTTGGACGTGGTGCCGCTGCCGACCGCGTCGCGCTCGAGCACCAGCACGTCGCGCCGGCCGCGCCGGGCCAGGTGGTAGGCGATGCTGCAGCCCACCACGCCGCCGCCGATGACGACGACGTCGGCCGTCCGCGGCAGCGCCATCAGGCCGGCCGCGGGCCGAGCGCGCCGACCACCGCGGCGTGGGCCAGGCGGACGAGCGAGAGGATGTCGAAGACCGGCAGGCCGGTCGCCCGCTGGATATCGGCGGTGTACGGCGGCATGTTGGTGCACTCCAGCACCAGCGCGGCGACGTCGGGATGCTCGGCCACCAGCCGGCGGGCCACCCGCACGTGCTCGGCGCGGGCCGCCTCGACGTCGAGCTCGAGCTCGTCGTCGAGCAGCACCCGGGTGAACTCCTTCTCCGTCTCCAGGCCGGCGACCGCCACCGGGATCTCAGGGGTGATCCCGGCCGCGGCCAGGTGCTCGGGGCCGAGCGTGGCGGCGTTCACGGTCAGGATGCCGACCCGGCGGCCGGGAGCGAGCATCCGGTGCACCAGGGGCACCAGCAGCAGGCTCGAGGTGAACACCGGCACCCGGACGGCGGCCGCCAGCTCGCGCTGGAAGGTCACCAGGAACCCGCAGTTGGTGGTGATGGCGCCCACGCCTTCCCGCTCCAGGGCCCGCGCGCCCTCGATGAAGGCCGGCAGCAGGCCGGCCGCGCCGCGGCGCACCACCCGGTCGGGGTCTGCCCCGCTCACGCGGTGATAGCGCACCGGGAACTCGAACGAGAGCGCGTTGCCCATGTCGCCGGGGATCCGCGGAAAGCGCGTGTCGAGCATCAGGATGCCGACCGTGAACCCGTACTGGTTGAAGCCGCCCCGCACCCGCCCGCCGACGATCGGCTCCACGGCCTAGCGGTCCAGCTCCACCAGGTACTCCTTGATCCGGCGGGCGTCGGGCGCGTCGGGCTTGAGCGCCAGGTACTTCTCGAACGCCTCCCGGGCGCGGGCCGGCTGCTTCTGCTGGTAGTAGAGCAGTCCGAGCTGCCGGAAGGGGTCGGGGAACGCCGGGTCCAGCGCGGCCGCCCGCTCGTAGCGCTCCAGCGCCCGTGCCGCCTCGGCCTCCTTCTCCTCCAGCGTCCGTGCCCGCTGCGACTGCAGGCGGTGCAGGTCGCCGTAGTAGAGGTGCGCGATCGGGTCGCGCGGCGTGATGGCCAGCACCCGATCCAGCTGCTTGCGGGCGAGCGCGAACCGGCCGGCCCGGAGATCCAGCACGGCGTTCTCCCGGACGACCGTGCGCAGCCGCAGGTCGAAGTCCTCGGTGTTCTTCACCAGGTCCGGCCGGGCCGCCTCGGCGGCGTAGCGGGTACGGAGCAGCGTTTCGGTGGACTCCAGGCGCTCCTGCAGGCGCGGGTGGCTGCCGAAGAAGAAGGTCTCGATGGCTCCCCGCTCGCCCGACTCGTCGCGCAGAAGCCGGAAGACCTTGGGCGCCTCGGCCGGGTCGTAGCCGGCCTTGACCAGCCGGTCCATGCCCTCCGCATCCGCCTCTCGCTCGAGGTCGCGGCCATAGCCGTTGATCGACGCCAGCGCGGCCAGTTGCAGGCCGAGGCCGAGCACCGCGTTGGCTGTCTGGCTGAGAACCGCCGCCCCGACCCGATCGCCGCTCTCGGCCCGGGCGCCAGCGGCGGCGGCCACGCCGATGGAGGCCGCGATGCCGAGCACGGTGTAGAGGAGCTGCTTGTTGCGGGCGTCGCGGACGAACCGCAGCGCGTGGCGGTGGGTGACGTGCGTCATCTCGTGGCCGAGGATCACCGCCAGCTGGGCCTCGTTCTCCAGGCGACTGAGCAGCCCGGTGTGGATGTAGATGCGACCGTTCGGCATCGCGAAGGCGTTCAGGGTGGGGTCGCGCAGCACCCCGAACCTGAACCCGGGCCCGCCAACGGCGCGCACCTCGTCGGGCAGCAGTCGGTCGCCGACGCGGGCCAGGTACTCCTCGAGCAGGGGGTCGTCGTAGACCCGGGCCCGCTTGAGCAGCGCCTCTTCCTCCTTCTCGGCCCGGGCCCACAGCGCCCGCTCGTCGGCCTCGGGCCGGAACGGCTGGCCGCCGTGCCCGATGGGCGGGACGTTGCGGGTGGCGCAGGAGGAGACGACCAGGACCAGGACCAGCAGCCCCGCCAGCGGGCGTGCGAACCGACAGGAGCGCCGCACGTCAGTTCAGGCCCGCCAGCTGCCGGCGCGCCTGACGGAGTTGCCGCCGGACCGCCTCGGCGTCGTCCGCCTCCGGGCAGCGCGAGAGGTAGCGCTCCCAGTCCACCGCCGCACGGTGCAGCTGGCCGAGGCGACAGAACACGCTGCCCCGGTCGCGGTAGTGGACGGCCGCACTGCCGTCCAGGACCAGCAGGCGGTCGATCACGGCCAGGGCCTTCGCCCACTCCTCCCGTCTCACGTAGATGCCGCGAAGGTTCAGGAGCATGCGGACCAGGATGCGGCGACTGGTCACCGGCGCCAGGTGCTGATCGGTCAGCGGGACGCGGCGGCCGAGCGCCCGGGCCATGACCTCCGCAGCCCGTTCCGGCGTGAGGACGGCGCCGCCGTCGAAGGGGTCGAGCAGCACCGGCTCCGGGCCCACGTCGGCCCGCACGATGAAGTGTCCGGGCAGTCCCACGCCCAGGATGCGCAGGCCGACCCGGCGGCCCACCTCCATCATCAGCACGGCCAGCGTGATCGGGATCCCCAGGCGGCGGTCGAGGACGTCGTTCAGGCAGGAATTCCGCGGATCGTAATAGTCCTGGACGTTGCCGGTGAAGCCCTCCTCCTCGAACAGGAACTCGCGCAGGCGGTGCAAGGCCTTGAGCGGATCCCCGACAGAGCCGGCCCCCGAGCGGGCGGCCAGCCGGTCCAGGCGGGCGATCTGCTGCACCGGCATCAAGTCCGGGTGCTCCAGGCGGGCGATCTCGAACGCGGCGGCGCCCAGATCGATCTCGGGCTCCGGGCGGCCCACCGCGTCGCAGAACGCCTGGAGCAGCGGGTCCATCTAGCAGCCCGGGGCGTGGTGGATGCCGGCCGTAGCGCGCGCCAGGCGCTGCAGCTCCTCGGCCAGCTCCAGCGTGCGGCGGGCCGCCCGGCGCGCCGCCTCCTGGGCCTCGGGTGTCGTGGCCAGGCGGCGGAGCAGCGTGCGGCCGAGCTCATGGTGATAGTGCTCGTCGGGCTCGATGACGTCGCGGTAGAGCGCCGCCGTCTCCCGGTCGCCCACCGCCTCGCAGAAGGCGATGAACTGCCGGTTCTTGACCACCGCGATGGCCTCCCGGGTGAACTGCCCGGCGGCCACGCGCTCGACCGTCGTGGGCAGCGTGTCGAGGTACCGGAACAGGGGCCCCCAGCCCTTGCCGAGCGGGTCGAAGCCCCGCAGGTCCACGCCCAGCCCCCGCAGGCGCTCGGCGACGAGCCGGTAGTGCTTGGCCTCGTCCCCCACCTGCCGCGCCAGGGCGAGCTTGACCTCCACGTCCGGCGTGGTGACGAGCCAGCGGGCGGCGATCTCGGTCGCCTCCAGCTCGTTCTTGAGCGCGACCTTCAGGAGGTTGACGACCGTGAGGTCGCCCTCCACCTCCGGCTTCAGCGTGTCCTCGGGCTCCAGCCGGGCGAGCAGCGCGTGGTTGGCGCGGTCGAGCTCCTGAACGAACTCGTCAGCGGTCATCGCATCACCCCCTCGCTCAGCAGCGACGGCAGTTCCGCGGTGAGCGTCTCCTTCGTCACCACGCGGGCGCAGCGCCCGTGCCAGGGCTGGGTGCGGCGGGCGAGGGCGTGCGTCGTGAAGCCCAGCACGGGCACGCCGGCCGAGGCGGCGGCGGCGAGGATGCGGTCGTGGTCGAAGTCGGCGGTGAGGTCGAGGAGGGCCAGCCGCGGCCGGGCCGCGAGCCCCTGCTCCCCCTCGTCGGCGCTGCGGGCGACGGCGAGCGGGACTCCGGTCAGGCGCGCTGTCTCCCGGATGCGGGCGACGAGGAAGAGGTCGCGGACGATCGCCAGGACCGTGGGCCCGCCGGGGTGCCCCGAGCCGTCCGGGGGGCTTGGGGGGCGCCCGGAGCCCCGCGTGTCCGCCGTCGCGCTACCGAGGGGCGCCACGGCTCCGCCGGGGTGCCCCGAGCCGTCCGGGGGGCTTGGGGGGCGCCCGGAGCCCCCCATGTAGTCAATCCGCCAGCTCACGGGTGCCGAGCCAGTGCTTCTGCCACTCGGCGATGTGCGACAGGGTGGCGAAGTCCCGCATGCGGTCCAGGTAGACGACGCCGTTCAGGTGGTCGGTCTCGTGCTGGATGACCCGCGCGAAGAAATCCTTGGCGATGAGGTCCTGCCGGCGCCCCTCGCGGTCGAGCGACCGCAGGCGCACCGCGGTGTACCGGGGGACCATGCCGCGCAGGTCCGGGATCGAGAGGCACCCCTCCCACCCCTCCTCCATCTCCTCGGTGAGCGGAGTGACCTCGGGATTCACCAGGACGGTGAGCGGGACCGTCGGGGCGTCGGGGTACCGCGGGTTCGCCTGGACCTCGATGACGGCAATCTGCTTGAGCGTGTGGACCTGGTTGGCGGCCAGTCCGGCGCCGTCGTACTCCCGCATCGTCTCGATCATGTCGTCGATCAGCCGCTGCACGGCGGCCGAGCGCAGCTCGTCGAGACCCACCGGCTCGGCGCGGCGACGGAGCACCGGGTGACCGAGACGCGCGACCTTCAGGATGGCCATCGCGCTCGAAATTGTAGCACGCCGCCCGAGAGCGCCCGGACGGCGCGCCCCCTCACTTCTTCTCCTCGATGCGCCCCACGCGACGCACACCCTCGGCCAGGCGCCGCGCGTCGGCCTCGAAGAACTTCCGGAACTCCTCCCCTTGCTTGAAGACGATGGGGGTCTTGAGCTTGTCCATGGCCGCCTTGAAGTCGGGGTCGTTGACCGCCTCGCGCAGGGCCACCTCCAGCCGCTCCACCACCGGCGCCGGCGTCCCCCGCGGCGCGAACACCCCGGCCCAGATGTAGAACTCCGCCCCCGGATACCCGAGCTCTTTGAACGTCGGGACGTCGGGCAGCGCGGGGTGCCGGCGGTCGCCCCACGACGCCAGCGGCCGCAGCTTGCCGGCCTCGATGTGGGCGATCACCGCCGCGGGACCCGAGGCCAGCGCGTCCACGTGACCGCCGAGGATGGCGTTGATGGCCGGCCCGGCCCCGGCCGTGGGCAAATGGCGGAGCTTGATGTCGGCCGCGTGGGAGAGCAGCTCCATGGCCATGTGCAGCGTGCCGTAGATGCCGGACGAGGAGTACGAGATCTGCCCGGGCCGCCGGCGGGCGTCCTCGATGAACTCCCGGGCCGTCTTCCATGGGCTCTCCGTCCGCACCACCAGGATGGTGGGGTCGGCCGACAGCAGCGCCAGCGGGACGAACTGGTCGACGGTGAACGCCGGCGGTCGCCCGAAGAGCTTGTCGGCCTCGGGGATGATCGAGATGGAGGACAGCGCCAGCAGGAGCGTGTAACCGTCGGGCCGGCTGTTGGCGACGAAGGACATGCCCACGGCGCCGGCGGCGCCGCTCTTGTTCACCACCCCTACCGGGTTCTTGAGGACCTTCTCCATCGCCGCCGCCAGCGGCCGGGCGTGGAGATCGGCCACGCCGCCCGGCGGGAACGGGGCCACGATGGTGATCGGTCGGGACGGGTAGGCCTCCTGGGCGGCGGCCGGAGCCGACGCCCCCAGGACGGCCAGGGCCAGGATCACGACGGGGCTCATAGAGGCTCTCCTTTCTCGGCCAGGGCCAGGCGGGCGCGCCAGTCGAGCGCCCGGGTCATGAGCGAGCGCAGACTCAACAGCGTCAGCACGAGGGCGACGCCGAGGAGGGTGGCGGCGATCGGCCGGACCAGGAAGATCGAGTAGCGGCCGTCGGACATGGCCAGGGACTGGCGCAGGGCCATCTCGATCATCGGCGCCAGCACGAGGCCCAGCACGATCGGCGCGGTCTCGAAGCCGAACTTGCGCAGCAGGTAGCCGACCACACCGGTCACCAGCATGATCCAGACGTCCACCACGCTGCCGTTCACGGAGTAGACGCCGAGCACCGAGAACATCACGATCGCCGGGTAGAGCAGCGGGTACGGCACCCGCAGCAGGTTCACGAACAGCCCGACCAGCGGCAGGTTCAGGACCAGCAGGACCAGGTTGCCGACGTACATGGAGGCGATGAAGCCCCAGAACAGCTCGGGCTGCTGGCGGATCAGCAGCGGACCGGGCGACACGCCGTGCACCATCATCGCCGCCAGCATGACGGCCGGGATCGGCCCCGACGGCACGCCGAGCGCCAGCATGGGGACGAAGGCGCCGGAGGTGGCAGCGTTGTTGGCCGACTCGGGCCCGGCCACGCCCGCCACCGCCCCCCGCCCGAACTCCTCCGGCCGCCGGCTGAGCCGGCGCTCGACGGCGTAGGAGACGAAGGACGAGATGATGTGGGCCGAGCCGGGAATGATGCCGATGAGGAACCCGAGCACCGTGCCGCGCCCGATCGGGGCCGCCGACTCCCGCCACTCGCGCCGGGAGGGCAGGAGCTCGCGCAACCGCGGCTTGATGACCTCGGGCGGCGCGGCCTGGCCGGCCGTCAGCAGGACCTCGGACAGGCCGAACAGCCCCACCGCCGCCGGCACCACGCCGATCCCGTCGCCCAGCTCCACCACGCCGTAGGCGAACCGGAAGTACCCGGACATCTGGTCGATGCCCACCATGCCGGCCAGCAGGCCGAGCAGGGCCATGGCCACGGCCTTGAGCATCGAGCCGCTGGACATGTACGCCAGCACCAGCAGGCCCAGGACCAGCAGCGCGAAGTACTCGGGGGGCCCGAACCGCAGGGCGAACGACGCCAGCGGAGGGGCCAGGACCATGAGGGCCACCACGCTGGCGGTGCCGGCCACGTACGAGCCGACGGCGGCGATGGTGAGCGCCGGGCCGGCCCGGCCGCGACGGGCCATCGCGTAGCCGTCGATGCAGGTCATCACCGAGGCCGCCTCGCCCGGGATGCGCATGAGGATGGACGTCGTCGAGCCGCCGTACATGGCACCGTAGTAGATGCCGGCCAGCATGACGATCGCGCGGGTGGCGTCCAGGCCGAAGGTCGCCGGCAGGAGCAGGCTGATGCCGGCCAGCGGGCCCACGCCGGGCAGGACACCGACGACGGTGCCGATCAGGCAGCCGACGAAGGCATACAGCAGGACGGAAGGCGCCAGCGCGACCGAGAAGCCCACCCACAGGTTGGCCAGCGTGTCGGCCACGTCGCGCTAGAATCCGAGCGGCCCGCGGGGCAGCGGCACCCGGAGCACGGTGTCGAAGAGGAAGAACGAGCCGAGCGCCAGGGCGGCCGCGAAGAGCGCCGTGACCACCCACCCGCGCCGCTCCACCATGCCCACCAGGACCAGAAGCATCGCCGCCATCGTCAGCCGATAGCCCAGCCGCTCGAGCAGGAGCGCCACGACGGCGACGGCGGCCACGATGGCCGCGGTGTGCCGCCCCTCCTCCCACCCGAGCGCCGCCGGCCGCGGGGCCCGGCCGCCGAGCACCACGAGGGCCAGGCCGCTCAGCAGCAGCAGCGCCGCGAGGACCACCGGCAGGTAGGCCGGGCCGGGCTTCGTCAGCGTGCCGAGCGGCAGCCGCCGGCTCTCGAACATGACGGCGAGCGCGAGCAGGCCCAGCGCACCGCCCGCGAGCCGGTCGGTGGTGAGCATCGCCAGCCTCAGCGGCCGGAGCCCGGCCGGTACCCCACGAGCTCCAGCAGGTTGCCGTCGGGGTCGAGGAAGTAAAGGCAGTCGTGGTCGCCCCAGTCGATCGGCGCGTGGAACGGGATGCCGCGCTCGCGGAAGAGGGCCTGGGCGGCGGCGAGGTCCTCGTACTCGACCTCGAAGGCGTGGTGGGACTTGCCGAGCGGGTCGGCGATCTGCTCGAGGCCCCCGGGCCGGCGGTCGGGCTTGAGGAACAGCGCGCAGTTGCCCCCCGCGTAGCGCAGCAGGACCTGGTCGGGCAACCGCATGACCACGGTCATGCCGAGCACCTCGGTGTAGAAGCGCTCGGCGCGGTCCAGGTCGGCGACGTCGATCCCGAAGTGATCCAGGCGCTTGACCGCCGGCATCGGCGCCAGGATAGCGCACTCACGGGCCCGACTCCCGCAGACGCTCGAGCGCCCAGGCGGCCGCTTCGCGGACGGTGGGGTCGGCGTCGCCGGCCGCCTGCTCCAGCGCGGCGATCGCCGACCGCTCGCCCCGGTTGGCCATGACGAGGGCCGCGTTGCGCAGCAGCCCCGAACGGCGCGCGCGCCAGAGCGCCGTCCGGCGGTAGCGCGCGCGGAACGCCGCCTCGTCCAGTCCCA
>DATLZL010000192.1:0-10414 GCA_035574035.1 Binatia bacterium
GCCGTCAGCCGCGCGCGGCCGGACGCAGGCGCAGCCGGGCCGTCTCGAAGTCGATGACGCGCGCCGGCCGGCCGGGACGGCGGCGCCGCGACCGGCGGCGCTCATCGTCCTCGAGGTCGAGCAGCGCCACGTAGTCGTCGAGCGTCAGCCGCTGCTGAGGCTGGCGCAGGATCGTGCGGATCTCTGCGAAGGCCAGGCGCAGGCGCCACCAGGCGTTCCGTAGCCGCCGCAGGAGCCGGACGGGCTCCGGGGCCCGCGCCTCGACCGGGGCCGGTGCGGGCAGGTAGTACACGTTCGAGTCCGTCATGCGGTCGTTCATCGCAGGCCTCGCCCCTCCAGGAATCCGCGCATCCGGCGCACCGCCTCGGCCAGCGCCGTCTTCACCCGATACGTTTCGATCACGGCGCCACGCGCTCGTTTGCGCGGTCGCCGTCGCAACTGCGATGCCACGGGCGGGGTCGCGCAACCGCGCGTGAAGACGGGCGTTGCAACGACGACGTCGCAACCGGAGGTCAGGAAGAACTCCCCGGCCCCGGGAGTTTCTCCCGGGACGAACGGCGGCCGGGCCGAAGCGGAGGGACGAGCGGGACGTCAGGCGGGACGGACGAGGTTGAAGTCGCGGATCTTCTTGTTGAGCGTCTTGATGTCCACCTCCAGGACGCGCGCGGCCTGGGCCTTGTTCCAGCCGGTGGCGGCCAGGACGCGCTCAACGTGGCGGCGCTCCATCTCCGACAGGGGGACCAGCGGAGACTCGGCCGGTTCCGGCGCCGGGCGCCGCGGCGCCCCGAGCTCGGCCGGGAGGTCGCCGGGCTGCACCTCGTCGCCCTCGTGGAGGATCTGCAGGCGCTCGATCAGGTTGCGCAGCTCGCGGATGTTCCCGGGCCACTCGTAGCGGAGGAGTCGCTCCATCGCCTCGGGCGAGAAACGCAGGGGCTTGCCGCTGCGGCCGCCGTGGGCGGCGAAGTGCTCGACCAGGAGCGGGATGTCGTCCCGCCGCCGGCGCAGCGGCGGGACCGGGATGACGATCGTCGCCACCCGGTAGTACAGGTCCCAGCGGAAGCGTCCCTCGGCCGCCTCGCGGGCCAGGTCCTTGTTGGTGGCGGCCACGATCCGCACGTCGACATGGAAGGCCCGCTCCTCGCCGACCCGGCGTACCTCGCCCGAGTCCAGCACCCGGAGCAGGCGGACCTGCATCGCCGCCGACATCTCGCCGATCTCGTCCAGGAACAGGGTGCCGCCGTCGGCGGCCTCGAAGAGGCCCACGCGGGAGGCGATGGCGCCGCTGAAGGCGCCGCGCTTGTGACCGAACAGCTCGGTCTCCAGCAGCGTGTCGGGCAGGGCCCCGCAGTTGACGGAGACGAAGGGCCGGGACGCCCGGCGGCTCTTGAGGTGGATCGTGCGCGCCACCAGCTCCTTGCCGGTCCCGCTCTCGCCGTGGATGAGCACCGGGCTGTCGCTGGCGGCCACCCGGTCGATCATCGAGAGAACTTCCTGGACCTCCGGGGAGCGGCCCACGATGGTGGGCAGGCCGTCGCGCCGGGTCATGACCTCCTTGAGCGCGGAGTTCTCCCGGCGCAGCGCCTTCTTCTCGGCCGCCTTGCCGATGACCTGCACCAGCTCGGCGTTGCGCCACGGCTTGGCGATGAAGTCGTAGGCGCCCAGGCGCATCGCTTCCACCGCTGTCTCCACGTCGGCGTTGCCGGTGAGGATGACGAACTCGGTGTCGACGTCGGCCTCGCGGGCGGCGCGCAGGACGTCGAGTCCGGAGGCGTCGGGCAGCTTGATGTCGAGGAGGACGACGTCGAACTCTTCGCGACCCAGGACGGCCAGCGCCTCGGCGCCGGACGCCGACTCGCCCGAGGTCCAGCCGCTCTTGCTCAGGACGCGATGGAGGAGGGCCCGGACCTCCGGATCGTCGTCCACCACCAGCACGCGAATGCGGTCGCGCACGCTGGCGCCATCATAGCACTTCCGATATGCTTTCCACCTCAGGAGGACGTACCGGATGCCGCGGCCCGTGGGGCTCCGGATCGAGGGAGCCCGCCAGAACAACCTCAAGAACGTCTCGCTGGAGATCCCCCACGATCGGCTGACGGTCATCACCGGGGTGAGCGGCTCCGGTAAGTCATCGCTGGCCTTCGACACCCTCTTTGCCGAGGGCCAGTGGCGCTACATCGAGTCGCTCTCGACCTACGCCCGGATGTTCCTCGAGCGCCTGGACCGGCCCGACGTCGACCGCCTCGAGAACATCCGCCCGGCGGTGGCCCTGGAGCAGAAGAATCCCGTGCGGACCGCCCGCTCCACGGTCGCCACCGCGACCGAAGTCTACGACTACCTGCGCCTGCTCTACGCGAAGATCGGCGCCGTCCACTGCCCGGCGTGCGGCACGGCCGCCGCCTCGCACTCGGCCGAGAGCCTGGCCGACCGGCTGCTGGCCGAGCATCCGGGTGCCAGGGCGCTGATCGGCTTCCGGCTGCCGGTCCCGGCCGGCATGCCGCCCGGCGAGCTCTGGGCGGCCCTCACGCGTCGGGGCTTCGCCCGCGTCCGCGTCGGGGGAACCATCCTCGACCTGGCCGGGCCTCCACCCGCGCTCGGCGACGCGCGGGAGCTCGGCGTGGTGCTCGACCGGCTGGTCCTCACCCCCGAGCACCGCCGCCGGCTGACCGAGTCCATCGAGGCGGCGCTGCGCGAGGGCAGCGGCCGGCTCGAGATCGAGATCTCCGGCCACGGTGTCCAGGCCTTCGCCGAGGACCTGCGCTGCCCGCGGTGCGGCGTGCCGCTCGAGCGTCCCCAGCCCCTGCTCTTCTCGTTCAATCACCCGCTGGGCGCCTGCCCGGAGTGCCGGGGTTTCGGCAACGTGCTGAAGTACGACGAGACGCTGATCGTCCCCGACCCGTCGCGCACGCTGGCCGAGGGGGCGGTCGAACCGTGGACTTACCCGTCCGGGCGGTGGTACCAGCGCCAGCTGGTCAAGGCGGCCCGCCGCCACGGCCTGGACCTCGACCGCCCCTGGCAGGCCCTGGGCGAGGAGGAGCGCCGCCTGGTCTACGAGGGCGACGGCCAGTTCCCCGGCATCCGGGGATTCTTCGAGGAGGTGGAGTCCTACCGCTACAAGCTCCACGTCCGGGTCTTCCTGTCGCGGTACCGCAGCCAGTCGCGCTGCCCCACCTGTCAGGGCACCCGGCTCCGGCCGGCGGCCCTGGCGGTGCGGCTGGGCGGCCTGAACATCGCCGAGTTCACGGCGTTGACCGTGGAGCAGGCAGCCCGGACCCTGGCCGAGCTGCCGCTGACCGCCTGGCAGCAGACGGTCGGGCGGGAGATCCTCAAGCAGCTCACGGCCAAGCTCGGGTTCCTGCTGCGCGTGGGGCTGGGCTACCTGACGCTCGACCGCCAGACGCGCACGCTCTCGGGCGGCGAGGCCCAGCGCATCGCGCTGGCCAACCAGCTGGGCTCGCAGCTGGTGGGCACCCTCTACGTCCTGGACGAGCCCTCCATCGGCCTGCACGCCCGCGACACGGCCCGGCTGGCCGAGCTCTGCCGGGAGCTGGCCCAGGCCGGCAACACGGTGGTCGTGGTGGAGCACGACCGCAGCTTCATCGAGGCCGCCGACTCCATCGTCGAGCTGGGGCCGGGCTCCGGGGATCGGGGCGGGACCGTGGTCTTCGCCGGCCCCCGGAGCGACTTTCTGAAGGCCACCCACTCGCTCACCGCCCGTTACCTGACCGGGCGCGAGACGATCCCGGTTCCGGCCGGCCGCCGGTCGGGCCGGCGGCAGCTCGTCCTGGTCGGCGCCCGCGAGCACAACCTGAAGGACCTCACCGTCCGCATCCCGCTCGGCACCCTGACCGTGGTGAGCGGCGTGTCGGGCTCCGGCAAGTCCACGCTGGTTCACGACACGCTCTACCGCGCGGTGGCGCGGGCGTTCAAGGCGGAGTTCGGGCGGCCGGGCGCCTACACGGCCCTCACCGGGCTCGAGTACCTCAAGGGCGTGCGGCTGATCGACCAGGAGCCGATCGGGCGGACGCCGCGCTCCAACCCGGTCACCTACGTCAAGGCCTTCGACGAGATCCGCAAGATCTTCGCTGGCCTGCCCCGGGCCCGGGCGCTCGGCCTCGGCGTCGGGGCTTTCTCGTTCAACGTGCCCGGCGGGCGGTGCGAGCAGTGCCAGGGCGACGGCTTCGAGAAGCTCGAGATGTACTTCTTCGAGGACGTCTACGTGACCTGCCAGGCCTGCGAGGGCCGGCGCTACCGGCCCGAGGTACTGGGGGTCCGCTATCGCGGCCGCTCCATCGCCGACGTGCTCCAGATGACCGTGGACGAGGCCGTCGAGTTCTTCAGCGCCAGCCCGAACCTCGCCCGCCGCCTGCGGGTCCTCGGCGACGTGGGGCTCGGCTACCTCCGGCTCGGCCAGCCGGCGACGACGCTCTCCGGCGGCGAGGCCCAGCGGCTCAAGATCGCCGCCGAGCTGGGCTCGCGCTCGACCGGCGACGTGCTCTACATCCTCGACGAGCCCACGACCGGCCTGCACCTGGACGACGTCAAGCGGCTGCTCGGCGTCCTGCACCGGCTGGTCGATGCCGGCAACACCGTTCTGGTCGTCGAGCACCACCTGGATGTCATCAAGTCCGCCGACTGGGTGATCGACTTGGGACCGGAGGGCGGCGAGGCTGGCGGCGAGATCGTCGCCGAGGGACCGCCCGAGCAGGTGGCCCAGACCCCGGGGTCGTACACCGGCAAGTTCCTGGCCGACGTCCTGCCGCGGCTCAACGGCAAGCCCGGACGCTGACGTGGGCCGGCCGTACTACGGCTGGGTCGTCGTCGGCGGCGCCTTCTCCGTCCTCTTCGTCGCCTACGGCACCCAGTATTCCTTCGGCCTCTTCTTCGCCGCGCTGCTCGACGAGTTCGGCTGGTCCCGGGCCAGCCTGGCCGGCGCCTTCTCGCTCTACACATTCGCCTACTGCCTCTTCGGCTTCCCGGCCGGTCGGCTCACCGACCGCTGGGGACCGCGGCCCGTCATCGCCGCCGGGGGCCTCTTCTTGGCCGTGGCGCTGGCCGGGATGTCGCGCGTGTCGAGCCTCTGGCAGCCGTACCTGCTCTACGGAGTCGTCGCCTCCCTGGGGATGGGCACGGCCTACGTGCCCTGCAACTCGACCGTGGTGAAGTGGTTCGTCCGCCGCCGGGGGCTGGCCGTCGGGCTGTCGACGACCGGGGCCAGCCTGGGGACCTTCGCCCTGCCGCCGGTGGCCCAGGCCCTCATCGCCGCCGTCGGCTGGCGGCAGGCCTACCTGGTCTTCGCCGTCGCCATCCTGATCGTGCTGAACCTGATCGCGCTCGTCATGCGGCGGGACCCGGAAGCGCTCGGGCTCCACCCCGACGGCGACCCGCAACCGCCGCCCCGGAAGGCCGCCGACGGCGAGACCTGGCCGCTGCGGCGCGCGGCCCGCACGCGGACCTTCTGGCTGCTCGCGGCGGCCTTCAGCGCCACCTGGATCCCGGTCTTCATCCCGCTGGTCCACCTGCCCCGCTTCGCGCGCGACCTGGGCTTTCCGGCCGCCACCGGGGCCTGGCTGATGAGCACGCTCGGGCTCGGCGCCGTGTGCGGGCGCCTGATCATGGGCGCGCTGTCGGACCGCTTCGGACGCCGGCCGGTGGTGGGGGCGGCCATGACCCTGCAGGTGCTGGCCTTCACCGGCTTCGCCACGGCGCGCGAGCTCTCCGCCCTCTACGCCACCGCGTTCCTGTTCGGCTACTCGTACGGCACCATCTCCACGCTCTTCACCGCCATCGTGGGCGACTTCTTCGGCCGGGCCCGGGCCGGCACGCTGGTCGGGGTGCTCTTCGCCATGGCCGGCTCGATGGGCGGCTGGGGGCCGCTGCTGGCCGGCGCCCTCTACGACGCCACCGGACGCTACACGCCGGCCTTCGTGCTGGCCGCCGGCCTGAACGTGGCCGCGGTCGTCCTGCTCTCGCTCTGCCGCCCGCCCACCCCGCCCCGGGAGGTGTTACTCTAGCGGGCCGTGCGCGGGCTCCGCGACCGGTACTGCATCGTCGGCGTGGGCGAGACGGAGTACTCCCGCCACTCCGGCCGCTCCACGCGGGCCATGGCCGTGGAGGCGGTGAGCCGGGCCATGCAGGACGCCGGCCTCGGGCCCGGCGACGTGGACGGCATGATGTCCTACCAGAACAGCGACTCGACGCCGTCCAACTGGGTCGCCCCCGACCTCGGGATCCGTCTGAACTTCTACATGGACGTGGTCGGCGGAGGCTCCTCCACCGAGGCGCTGATCGGCCTGGCCATGGGCGCCATCGAGGCCGGGCTCTGCCGCACGGTGGCCATCTTCCGCTCGATGAACGGCTACAGCGAGTTTCGCATCGGGGGCACCGGGGCTCGCGCCGCCCAGCCGGTCCGGGGCCTGGACCTGGCCCAGGCGCCGTTCGGCATGCGCAGCGCCGCCCAGAACTTCGCCCCGACCTTCATGCGCTACCTGTACGAGTACGGGGTGACCCCGGCCCAGGTGGCCCACGTCCGGGTCGCCCATTCCCGGCACGCCGCCGCCAACCCCAAGGCCCTGCTCAAGGAGCCGGTCACGGTCGAGGACGTGCTCGCCTCGCGCTGGATCGTCAAGCCGCTGCACCTGCTCGACTGCTGCCTGGAGACCGACAACGCCACCTGCCTGATCGTGACCTCGGCCGAGCGGGCCCGCGACTGCCGCCGGCGTCCGATCCACATCATGGGCGTGGCCGGCCGGGTCTCGAAGCCGCGCACCGACTTCCACTGGGCCCACGGCCCCATCACCCGCGTGGCCGGCTACTACGCCCGCGACATCGTCTTCGGCCAGGCCGGCATCGGACCCGAGGACGTGGACATCACGGGCTCCTACGACGCCTTCACCTACACCACCGTGCTCCAGCTCGAGGAGTACGGGTTCTGCAAGAAGGGCGAAGGGGGCGAGTACGTCTCGAGCGGCATCATCGAGCTCGGCGGCCGGCGGCCCAACAACACCTCCGGCGGCCACCTCTGCGAGGGCTACACCCACGGCATGTCCATGGTGATCGAGAACGTCCGCCAGCTGCGGGGCACGGTGGACGACTTCTGCCCGCGGGCCGCCGAGGGCATCCACACCTACGACTACCGCCCGGGAGGCTGCCGGCAGGTCCGGGACGCCGAGATCGCCATGAACCTCGGCTGGGCCATGCCGCCCACCGGCAGCGCGCTGATCCTGCGCCGCTGAGCGCCCGCGAGGAGCCCGCGATGCCCGAGCCCGTCCAGTACCGCGGCATGACGCTGCTGGTCCCCGACAACGACTCCGAGTGGCGGGAGTACTTCGCCCACGCCCGCGCCCACCGCCTGGCGATGCGCGCCTGCACCGCCTGCGGGCTCATGCGCTACCCGCCCTCGGCCGGGTGTCCCTGGTGCGGTGAGCTCGGCTGGCGCTGGCAGGAGGTGAGCGGGCGGGGAACGATCTATTCCTACGAGGTCGTGACCCACGCCATCCAGCCCGGCTTCCGCGAGGTGACGCCTTACGTGGTCGTCCTGGTGGAGCTCGACGAGCAGCGCGGGCGCCCCACGCCGGACGAGGGCCTCCGCATCATCGGCAATCTCGTCCGGCCCGACCTGACCATGGAGGACGAGCGGGAGGCCGCCATCGGCCGCCGGGTGCGGGTCGTGTTCCAGGACCTGGCCGATCACATCGCGCTGCCGCAGTTCACGCTCACCGACGAGCCGCCGGCCGGCCGCCTCTGGCGCTTCGAAGGCTGAGCGCCGCCGCCCCGGCGTCCGATCCGAAGGCTCGGCGTCGGTCAGAAGTGGAAGTGGACGCCGATGCCCAGGTAGTCGATCTTGCGCCGGTAGAACTGACCGTTGGGCGAGCGTCCGTTGAAGTACTCGAGCAGGAGCTGGACGTCGCGGGAGGCCAGCACGCCGGCGAACTGCACGCCGGCCCGGATGGAGAGGTCGGCGCTGAAGTCGTTCGCCTCGCGGTACTGGACGTCGGCGGCGGCGATGGGGCGGAAGGCGGCGCCCCGGCCCGGCCACGGGCTGCGGAACTCGACGCCGTACTGGAGCGACCACGGGTCCACCGTGTCCGGCTCGCGGCGGATCAGGTACCCGGCCCCGGCGTAGAGGCGCAGGACGTCGCCGAACGCCTCGTAGGAGACCTTGCCGTCGACGCCCTCGTAGCTCAGGTTGATGCGCTCCACCCGGCTGCGTCGCAGCAGGAACTCGTCGCCCAGGTGGCTGCTCTGGTGGAACAGGCGGCCCAGCGCGGAGAAGCCGCCGAGCCGGTAGCCCAGGACGCCGGCCACGAAGTAGTCGGCGTTGATCAGGTCGGTGGAGTCGGCGTCGAGGTCGAAGATGGAGAAGACCGCGGCCTGGATGCCGGCTTCCCACCACCCCCGTCCGAGCGCGGCGCGGTAGACCGCGAAGGTCTCCCCGAAGCTGACCGAGGCGACGTGACGGAAGTCCGGGTCGTCGAGATAGCGCTGCAGAGCGGCCGAGAAGTGCGGCCAGCGCGGGTCGGCGATCAGCGGCCGGAAGAGCAGGCCGCCCGGCATGAGTCCGGTGCGCCATGTCGGCTCCGCGGGCCCCGGTCCCCCGTCGTCGGGCTTGCGGCCGGTCACCGGCGGCGATCCGGGCCCTGCCGGCGCCGCGCGGAGCTCGATTCCAGCGACTCCGGGAACGCGGGCCAGCGCCTCCTGCAGCGCGGACCGCTCGGCCTCGGACAGCCCCTCCACGACGGCGGTCACCACGCCGTCCTGCACGCGCACCGACGCGGCCGGGCGGCCGAACCGTTCGGCCAGGACGGCGGCGGCATATCCGCGGATGAACTCGTCGCTCGGGGCCGCGGCCGCCGCCCCGGCGAGGGCGACGAGCCAGAGCAGCACGACCGACCCCGGCACGCTGCGGCGCACCACGGCGGACATCAGCCGGCGGTGGTCAGCCGGCGGACGACCTCGTCGTAGGCCTTGTCGGCTAGCGCCTGGACCTCCTCGCGCGTCAGCGGCTGGATAGGGTGCGGGACGACGACCGGCCGGTAGTCGGCGGCGCCCAGCGCCTCGGCCTGAGCCCGGGCGGCGCGGACGAACTCGGTGGTCACCACCGTCGCGGTCGGAATGCCGTGGTCCTCGAAGAACACGCCGTCGTGCACACTGCACGTGGTGCACGACCCTCAGTCGGCCAGCGCCTCGATCACCACGTCGGTCGAGGCGACGATCTCCCGGCGCAGGTCCTCCGGCGCCGGCCGGGCGAAGGTCGGCTTGCGCCGGCGCACGATGGCCCGCGGCCGGGCCCGCTCGCGCAGCAGGGCCTCCAGCCGGTCGAGCCAGTGGTCGCCCTTGGCCTTGGAGATGTCGAGCAGCGTGACGACCTTGCCCTCGAGCGTCGGCGGCCGGGGCGCGATGCGGCGCGGCACGGCGACCGAGTCGGTGGGGTCGAGGTACTCCTCGTCGCGTTCGGGGCTCATGGTGGTGTCCTCCTCACGGGATGTGGATCCGCCGCACGACCAGGCGCGAGGCGTGGGCGAAGGTCCAGCCGGGGACGACGGCCGAGAAGCGGCCGGCGGTGCCGCCGGCGACGACGATCTTCAGGTTGTCGGGCTCGCGGAACTTCGAGATCAGCGTCTCGTCTCGCTCGGGGTCGGCGAGCTTGCGCAGCACGTGTTCGGGCAGGCCCTCGCCGCCGTCGCGGCCGGGAACGAGCTCCCGCACCGGCCGGCGGCACCGTTCCCAGAGGAACCGCCGCACGCGGGCCTTGTCCCAGCCGTCACCGGCGATCGTCCGGGCGTGCTCGGGCGAGAGCACCACCAGCGTATCCCCCCAGTGCGTCATCTTGTGGTTCTGGACGACGGCCAGGGTGGCGGCGACCGTGGCCAGCAGGTCGGTGGCGGTGCGGCTCGCGTGGTCGTACACCGTCATCGGAGCGTCGGCGGCCAGCACGGCCACGGTGCTCTCGCCGGGACCGAAGCCGTGCTCGGCGGCCAGCGAGGGCCAGGGGCTCGCCTCTTCGTGCTCGGCGATGCAGTAGGTGTAGCGCCCGGGGTGGGCGAGCGTGGACATGCTCACCCGGCCCGGCACCGCGCCGCCCACGTTGACGCAGACCAGGCGCAGGGCCCGGCCGATGGTGGCGTTGGCCCGCCAGCCCGGCCCGAAGACCCCCGCGCCGGCGTTGAGGTCGAGCGCCCGGCGCACGGGGCCATTGACGACGATCAGCGGGCTCGGCGAGTTGGTGGTCGTGCTCACGCCGTGCAGGTCGAAGGCCGGGTCGCAGACGGCCTCGACGGCGGCGAGGACGACCGGCAGGTACTCCGGCCGGCAGCCCGCCATGACGGCGTTCACCGCGACCTTCTCGACGGTGGCCCGGCCGTAGTTGGGCGGGACCAGGGCGACCAGGTCGTCGGCGGGCCGGCCGCTGGCCGCC
>DATLZL010000193.1:0-6410 GCA_035574035.1 Binatia bacterium
CCCGTCTCGCCGCCGCCGCGCACCAGGCGGACGTCGGCGTCCTCGAAGCGACCGGCGAGGTTCGCCCACGGCTCCGGCGCCGGGGCGGCGCCGGTCAGGCGCTCGGCGAGCGCCGGGGCCTGCGGGCCGGCGAGCATGAGCAGGGCCAGCTCGCCGGTGGCGTCGCGCAGCGTCGCCTTCTCCGAGAAGAGGTAGTGATCGAGGCCCTGCACGGTCTTGGCCGCGAGCCCGGTAGGGGTGACGATCAGGATGCGATCCTCAAGGGCCCAGACGAGGAGCAGCGCCTGGACCTTGCCGTGGACGTCGAGGAACGCGGCCGTCCGGCCCTGCCCCGCCGCCAGTGACTTGATGTCGTTCGAGAGCATGGCGTGCAGGAAGGTCGCTCGGTCGCGGCCGGTGACCTCGACCAGACCCAGGTCGCTGCGGTCCACGAGCCCCACCGCCGTGCGGACCGCGGCGTACTCCCGGGCCGCCTCCTCCGGCGTGGCGATCGTCGGCTCCACCATGGAGGTGATTGTACAGGGCCCCCGCCAGGGCCCGGGAGGACAGGGCCGCACCGGGCTCGGCCCGGCGCGCGTGCTAGACTGCGCCGCGTGATGCGGCTCGACGGGCGCGCGGTCGGGCGCTTCCAGCGCCGCCTGCTGGCTTGGTACGCACGCCACGGCCGCGACCTGCCGTGGCGGCGCACGCGCGATCCCTACCGTGTCCTCGTCTCCGAGGTGATGCTGCAGCAGACCCAGGTCGAGCGCGTGGTGCCCAAGTACCGGGAGTTCCTCCGCCGGTATCCGACGCTCGCGGACCTGGCCGCCGCGCACGTCGCCGACGTGCGGCGCCTCTGGTACCCGCTGGGCTACAACGCCCGGCCCGTCCGCCTGCACCGGATCGCCTGCGAGGCGATGGCCCGCTACGGTGGGCGGCTGCCCGACACGCGCGAGGCGCTCCAGGCGCTGCCCGGCGTCGGCCGCTACACCGCCGGCGCCGTGCTGGCCTTCGCCTACGGGCGCGACGAGCCGGTGCTCGACACCAACGTGCGCCGCGTGCTCGGCCGCGTGTTCCTCGGGCCCCGGCGGCTGGCCCGCCTGCGGGGCACGCGTACGCTCTGGGACCTGGCCGCGGCGGTGCTCCCACCCGGCCGCGCCTACGACTTCAACCAGGCGCTCATGGACTTCGGCGCCACCTGGTGCACCGCCAGGGCCCCGCGCTGCGCGGCCTGCCCGCTGCGCCGGGAGTGCGTTTCCGTGCGGGCTGCGGGCGCGGCCGAATCTCTGCCGCGTCCGGGGGCGCCCCGGGCCGGTCGCGGGGCCCACCGGTCGGGGTGAGGCCGTGCTGGTCATCGAGGTGGCGGCGGCGCTCATCCGCGACCGGGCGGGGCGTTACCTCATCACCCAGCGCCGTCGCGGCTCGCACCTGGAAGGGCTGTGGGAGTTCCCCGGCGGCAAGCGCGAGCCCGGCGAGGATCTGGAGACGTGCCTGAAGCGCGAGCTGGCCGAGGAGCTCTCGGCCACGTTCGCCGTCGGGCCCCGCATCCACACCGTCCGCTGGGAATACCCGGATCGCGTCGTGGTGATCCACTTCTACGAGTGCCGCCTGGAGTCCGGCACGGTCCATCCCGGCGAGCAGCAGGCGATGGCGTGGGTCGAGCCCGATCGCCTCCGCGACTACGCCTTCCCGCCGGCCGACCGGGTCCTCATCGAGCGCCTGGCCGGGCGCTGACCGCGTCGTCGCCGACCGCGGCCGGCCGCCGCTCGAGCCGCCGCGCCGCCCGGGCGTCCCAGACGGCGAAGGCCAGCAGGGCGAGCGTGGTCACGACCGACACGGTGAGACTCGGCCCGATGGCGGCCAGCGCGATCGCGGCGACGAAAGCCCGCTTCGGCCAGGAGAGCGGACGGAACATGTGGCCGGTCACGGCCGCCGCCAGCGCACTCACGCCCGCCGCCGCCGAGCCGAAGCTCACGACGATCTCGAGCCAGGTGCCCCGCATGAGCAGCGCCGGCTGGTAGACGAACAGGAACGGCGCCAGGAAGCCGCCGATGGCGATCCGCGAGGCTTGCCAGCCCGTCGTCATCGGGTTGGCGCCGGCGATCTGGGCACCGGCGAAGGCGGTGACCGCCACCGGGGGCGTCACGTCGGCCAGCACCGCGTAGTAGAAGACGAACAGGTGGGCGGCCAGAAGGTCCACGCCGAGCTTCTGGAGCGCCGCCCCGCCGACGGTGACGGCCAGGATGTAGGCCGGGGTGGTCGGAATGCCGGTGCCGAGGATGGACACGACGGCGAAGACCAGGAACAGCGCCACGATCAGGGAGCCGCCGGAGAGGTTGACGAGCGCGCTGGAGAACGCCAGCGCGAAGCCCGTCCGGCTCATGGCCGCCACAATGAGCCCCGAGGCGGCCAGCACGCTGGCGATCACGATCCCCGACTGGAAGGCCTCGACGACCGCCGTGTGCATCCGCCGCAGCGTCATCGGCTGGTGGCCGGCGAACCAGGACGCCGCCACCGCCGTCAGCAGGCTGTAGAGGGCCGCCTTGGCCGGCGAGTAGCCGGCGTACAGGAAGTAGAGCACCGTCACGAAGGGCGCGAAGAGCAGCGACCGGCGCAGGATGCCGCCCAGCGACGGCATCTCCCCCGCCATCGTACCCATGCCGCCCTTGAGCGCCTCCCAGTGCACCGCGGCGAGGACGCCCGTGTAGTAGAGCAGCGCCGGCAGCGCCGCCGCCACGATGATCCGGGAGTACGGCACGCCGGTCAGCTCGGCCATGATGAAGGCGCCGGCCCCCATGATGGGCGGCATGAGGGGGCCGCCGCAGGAGGCGGTGGCCTCGATGGCGCCGGCGATCTCCGGCCGGTAGCCGATCTTCTTCATCATCGGGATGGTGAAGCTGCCGGTGGCGTAGACGTCGGCCACCGACGAGCCGCTGACGGTGCCGTAGAGCGCCGAGGAGACCACCGCCACCTTGGCCGGGCCGCCCCGGAAGCGGCCGGCCAGCGTGACGGCGATGTCCATGAAGAACTGGCCCACCCCCGAGTGGAGCATGAAGGTCGCGAACAGGATGAAGACCATCAGGAGGTTGGCCGAGATGCCGGTCAGCGTGCCCAGCACGCCCTCGTCGGCGTAGAGGAAGAACATCTCGACCAGCCGGGGGTAGGAGTAGGCGCGCGGCGAGCGCAGGAAGCCCGGCATCCACGGCGCGGCGATCAGGTAGGCGATGAAGACCAGAGTCGTGACGAAGAACCAGAACCCGACCGCCCGGCGCGCGGCTTCCAGCACCGCCAGGACCAGAAGCGTGCCCAGCACGACCTGGGCCGTCGTCACCGGGTGCACGCCCTCCCAGCGCTCGGTGAGCTCGGTGGCGTTGAGCAGGACGTACACGCACGGCACCGTCGCCGCCACCGCCCAGCCGAGGTCCGGCCACGACGGCCGGCCGCGCGGCGAGTGCGGGCGGGCCGGGTACAGCAGGAACGCCGGCGGGATCAGCAGGAGCAGGTGGGTGGCCCGCATCGGCCGGGGCTCCCAGGCCCCGGCGTAGGCGGTCCACAGGTGGAAGAGCGCGGCGGCGACGGCGTAGCCGCCGATCAGCCAGCCGAGGACGCCGGTGAGCGGGCGCAGCGCCGCCCCCGCCGCCGCGCGCGAGCGCTAGAGCAGCCCGGCCTCCTTGTAGGCGCGCGCGGCCCCGGGGTGGAGCGGCACGTTGCCGAGCCGCACGGCGTCCCTGGGGTTGAAGTCCTTGAACGCCGGGTGGATCTTCCGCACGCCGTCCAGGTTGCCGAGCGCGACCTTCACGAAGTGGTAGACGATATCCTCGGAGACCTTGGCGTTGGCCACGATCGTGTTGGCCATGGCGATGGTCGGGATGTCCTGGTCGTTGTTGGCGACATCCTTGTACGACCCCTTGGGGATCACGCCCCGCGAGAGCCCGAAGCCCTCCAGGTACCGGATCAGGTCGTCCTCCATGGGCAGGATCCGCATCCGGCGCGCCAGCGACGCCTCCTGGATCGCCGCCCCCGGCACCGCCAGGTTGGCGAACAGGACATCCATGTTGCGGTCGCGGTACTGCGTCACCAGGTCCGAATAGGAAACGAAGATCACCTTGCCGCCGCGAGCGCGGACGTCCTGGTAGGTCGTCTTGTAGAACTCGAACACCTTGCGCATCACCCACTCGTCGGAGCCGCCGGGGGGCGTGGTGCCGATGGCGATCGGCTTCTTGCTGTCGAACACCTCGCGGATGGACTTCGCCCAGTAGTCGGCCGGCACGCAGAACTGGATGTGGACCCAGCCCAGCCCGTTCATGACCAGCCGCATGTCGCCGTGCTTCTCCTTGTAGGGGTCCTGGCCGTTGTAGGAGGCGGCGATGAAGGGCGGCAGCCCCCAGGCGATCTCCGTCTCGCCCTGCTGGAGCTTGGTCATGTTCTGGATGCCGGCCCCGGGCACCACCTTGATGTTGAACCGCGGGTCGGCGGCCTTGATCAGCTCGACGAACCCGCCGGCCTGGGCGTACCAGCCGCCGCCCACCTGGCCGGCCGTCCAGGTGAGGTTCCACTGCTGGGCCGCGGCCGGGACGCTCGAGGCGAGCGGCAGGACCAGCGCCAGGACGAGGACGATGAGGCGTCGCATGAGACTTCCTCCTGTGCCCCGCCGGCTCGGACGCCCGGCATGGGGCTTCTAGCCATAGACCATCAGGGGCGCGGTGTCCACTCCTTCACGCGCGTCTCGTCCACCTCGATGCCGAGGCCGGGACCGTCCAGGGCGAGGATGGCCCCGTCGGCGTACCGGACGGGCTCCTGCACGACGTCGCCCTGGAGCAGGAGCGGGCCGAACAGCTCGCACCCCCAGGTCACCGGCGCTGCGGCCAGGGCCAGGTGCAGATAGGCGGCAGTGCCGAGCGAGGTCTCGATCATGCAGCCGACGTAGCAGCCGAGACCGGCCGCCTCGGCGATGCGGGCCACGGCCAGGGCGCCGACGAGTCCGGCCGACTTCGTCACCTTCAGGGCGAGCACGCTCACGCCGCCCAGGCGCGCCAGCGCCAGCGCGTCGTGGGGCGAGGCGCACGACTCGTCGGCCATGACCGGCACCGAGACGCGGCGGCCGACCTCGGCCAGGCCGGTCAGGTCCCAGCGGGGCACGGGTTGCTCGACGAAGTCGAGACCGCACGGCTCCATCGCCCGGATCGCGCGCAGGGCGGCCGGAACGTCCCAGCCCTGGTTGGCGTCCACGCGGAGCGCGACGTCCGGACCCACCGCCTCCCGGATGCGCCGCACGCGCGCCACGTCCTCGGCCACCGGGTGGGCGCCCACCTTGATCTTGAAGATCCGGTGGCCGCGGGCGACGAGCGCCCGGGCCTCGGCGACCTCGGCCTCGGGGTCCTCGACGGCGAGCGACCAGGACAGCGGCACGCGGTCGCGGACGCGGCCGCCCAGCAGCCGGTGCACGGGCACGCCGAGCGCTCGGCCGTTCAGGTCCCAGAGCGCCATCTCCACCGCCGCGCGGGCGAACGGGTTCCCCTGCACCCGCCGGGCCATCTCCCGGCGCAGCGCCTCGATCCCTGCGGCGTCCCGGCCGCGCAGCCACGGGGCCAGGTAGCGCTCGATCGTCGCGGCGACCGACTCCGCCGACTCCTCGCTCCACGTGGGCCCGCCCAGGCAGGCCGCCTCGCCCCAGCCCACCAGGCCAGCGACCGTCTCCACGCGCACGAAGACGAAGTTGACGGCTTCCAGCCGGATGAACGACATCCGGTGGGGCCGCCGCAGCGGGATGTCGGCCCGGAGAACCCGGACCTCGGCGATCGTCAGCGGGCCCGGCTCACTCGGCATCCGGTCCCCCGTCGTGGGCGCGGGCGGCGCCGCGGGCGAACCGTCCCGGGTCGAAGAGCGACAGGTCGAGCGAGGGCCGTCCCTCGCAGAGCCACTCGGCCACGTAGCGGCCGGTGGCCGGCGAGTGCTGGAAGCCGTGGCCGCCGAAGCCCACGGCCAGGAAGAGGCCCTCCACCCCGGGGGCCCAGCCGATGATCGCGTGGTCGTCGGGCGTGAGCGGCCGCAGCCCCGCCCAGCCGCCGGCGATGCGCGCCTTCTCGATGACCGGCAGCCGGTAGAGCGCCTTCTCCACCGTCTCCTCGGCCCTCGACCAGTCCACCGGCGCCGTCCGGTCGTCGCCGACGTCCTCGACGTCGCCCGGCGAGAGCAGCAGCTGCTCCATCTCCTTGCGGAAGTAGAAGCCGGTCGCGCGGTCGGTGGTGAGCGGCACCGGCCCCGGCAGCTCGGGAAACGGGTCGGTGTAGAAGATGTGGCGCCGGCGCGGGTGCACCGGGATCGCCACCCCGGCCAGCGCCGCCACCCGGGCCGCGGCCGGGCCCGCGGCGTTGACGACGACCGCGGCGGCCACGTCGCCCTGCCGGGTGCGGACGCCGGTCACGCGCCCG
>DATLZL010000194.1:0-3358 GCA_035574035.1 Binatia bacterium
TCTTCGGGCTCTTCGTCGTGATCCTGCTCTTCAGCCCCTCGGGGCTGCTCGGCACCCCGCATGCCGCGTGAGGTGCGGGGCGCGGGGGCCGCCCTCCTGCTCCTGGTCGCGGTCGGCGTCCCGCTGGTCGTCCGCTCCGAGTGGCTGATCGGCACGCTCACGCTCATCTACTTCTTCGCCTTCCTCGGGCAGGGCTGGAACATCCTGGGCGGCTACGCCGGCCAGTTCTCGTTCGGCCACGCCCTCTTCTTCGGGATCGGCGCCTACACCTCGGCGCTCGGCTTCATCAAGGCCGGGATCAGCCCCTGGATCGGCATGGCCGCCGGCGCCCTGCTGGCCGCGCTGGTCGGCCTGCTCACCGGCCACCTCTCCTTCCGCTACGGCCTGCGCGGCGCCTACTTCGCCCTGGTCATGCTGGCCTTCGCCGAGATCTTCCGGGTGGCGGCCACCAACTGGGAGTGGGTCGGCGCGTCCTTCGGCCTGCTGGTCCCGCTACGCGGGCACGCCCCGGCCCTGTTCCAGTTCGCCGACAAGCGCGCCTACTACTACGTGATCCTCGGCCTGCTCGCCGCGCTCACCGCCGGGGTGGCCCGGCTGGAGCGCTCGCGCCTGGGCTACGAGATGGCCGCCGTGCGCGAGAACGAGGCGGCGGCGGCCGCGCTCGGCATCGACCCCTACCGGGTGAAGCTGGCGGCGATGGCGCTCTCGGCGGCGGTCACCGCGGTGGGGGGCGCGTTCTACGTCCAGTACTTCTCCTACGTGGACCCCACGATCGCGTTCGGAGCCGGCAACTCGGTGGAGATCCTGCTCCGGCCCATCCTGGGCGGCGCCGGCACGCTCTGGGGGCCGCTGCTCGGAGCTGCCCTGCTGGGCCTGCTCGGCGAGACCACCCGCGGCCTGGTGCGGGCCCAGGCCGGGCTGCACCTGATGCTCTACGGCCTCATCCTGATGGCGGCCGTCGTCTTCCTGCCCCGCGGCCTCATGGGCCTGCTGGATCGTCGCGCGTGAGCGCGCTGCTCGACGTGCGGGGTCTCTGCAAGCGCTTCGGCGGCCTGCAGGCGCTGAACGGAGTCACCCTCCAGGTCGCCCCCGGCGAGATCCTCGGCCTCGTCGGCCCCAACGGCGCCGGCAAGACGACGCTCTTCGCCACCGTGTCCGGGTTCCTCAGGCCGGACGCCGGCGCGGTGACCTTCGCCGGACAGGACCTGGTGGGTCGGCCGCCGCACGTCATCGCGCGGCTGGGGCTGGCGCGGACCTTCCAGCTGGCCCAGCCGTTCGCCGGCCTCAGCGTGGCCGACAACGTCCTGGTCGGCGGCCTCGTCCGCCACCGGACGCCGGCCGACGCCCGCCGCCACGCCGCCGAAGTGCTGGAGCTCACGCGCCTCGACCACCTGGCCGACCGGCCGGCCCACGCGCTGTCGGTGGGGCTGCGCAAGCGCCTGGAACTCGCCCGGGCGCTGGCCACCGGGCCGCGCCTGCTCCTGCTCGACGAGGTGATGGCCGGCCTCAACCCGGCCGAGGTGGAGGAGACGCTCGCGGTCATCCGCGAGGTCCGGCGCCGGGGCGTGACCGTGGTGCTGATCGAGCACGTCATGGCCGCCGTCATGGCGCTCTGCGACCGCGTCGCCGTGCTGCACCACGGCGAGCTGATCGCGGTAGGGCCGCCGGAGCGGATCGCGCGCGACCAGGCGGTCGTCGACGCGTACCTCGGGGAGGCGATCGCGTGAGCCTGGACCTGGTCATCAAGAACGTACGCGTCGTGCGGCCGCGGCAGCCCGCGGTCGAGCGCCTGGACATCGGCGTCGCCGGCGAGCGCATCGCCCGCCTGGCCCCCGACATCCCGGCCGCCGAGGCGCGCCAGGTCTACGACGGCCGCGGCTGGCTGGCCTTCCCGGGGGTGGTGGACGCCCACACCCACGTCGGCATCTACGCGCCGCTCGCCGAGGACGCCGCCAGCGAGTCGCGGGCGGCGGTGAGCGGCGGCGTCACCACCCTGCTGACCTACTTCCGCACCGGGCAGTACTACCTGCACCGCAGCGGCCCCTACCGCGAGCTCTATCCGGACGTCCTCCGGGCCTCCGAGGGCCGCTACTGGTGCGACTACGGCTACCACCTGGCGCCGATCCTGGGCGCCCACGTCGGCGAGATGGAGGCGCTGGCCGCCGAGCACGGCGTGCCGTCCTTCAAGATCTTCATGTTCTACGGCGGCTACGGCCTGCACGGCCAGGCCGGGCCCGACGTCCAGCGGCGCTTCCTCATGCTCGGCCCCGACGACACCTACGACCTCGGCCACTTCGAGTTCGTCCTGCGCGAGGCGGCCCGCCTGCAGGCCGAGCGGGCCGACCTGGCCGAGCACGTGAGCGTGAGCCTGCACTGCGAGATGGCCGACATCCTCAACGCCTACACCCGGCTCGTGCAGCGCGAGGGGCGCTGGCAGGGGCTGCGCGCCTACCACGCCGCCCGGCCGCCGCACGCCGAGGGGCTGGCGGTCTGGGTGGCCGCCTACCTGGCCCACGAGACCGGCTGCCGCCGTATCAACCTGCTCCACCTCTCCTCCCGCAAAGCCCTGGAAGCGGCCGCGCTGGCCGCCCGGGCCTTCCCGGAGGTCGACTTCGGCCGCGAGGTGACCATCGGCCACCTGCTGCTCGACTGCGACCGCGCGCCCGGCGCCTGGGCCAAGGTCAACCCGCCCATCCGCCCCCGCGAGGACGTCGAGTTCCTGTGGCGGCAGCTGCTGGCGGGCGAGGTGGACTGGGTCGTCAGCGACCACGCCTGCTGCGCGGCCGAGCTCAAGGTGGCCCGCGAGCGGCCCGGCGACATCTGGCTGGCCAAGGCGGGCTTCGGGGGTACCGAGTACCTGCTGTCCGGGCTGGTGAGCGAGGGCCGCCGCCGCGGCCTGCCGCTGCACCGGATCGCCGAGCTGACGGCGTGGAACCCCGCCCGCCGCTTCGGGCTCGGCGCCAAGGGCGACCTCGCCCCCGGTTACGACGCCGACCTCTGCCTGCTCGACCCCGACCGCCGGTTCACCGTCCGCGCGGCCGACTCGCCCTCGGCCCAGGGCTACACGCCGTTCGAGGGCCTGGAGCTCACCGGACAGGTGCAGGCCACGTTCCTGCGCGGCCGCCTGGTCTGGGAGCGCGGCGCGGTCGTCGGCCCACCGACCGGCCGGTACCTGCGGCGGCCCTTGCCGCCGCCGGCCGCCTAGACCTCGCGTGGGCCGCGCCGCCTGAGCGGGCCGCACGCCGTGCTGGCCATCGAGGCGCTCGACGTCTTCTACGGCGACGTGCCGGCCGTGCGCGAGGCGAGCCTGGCGGTGCGCCGCGGCGAGACGGTCACGCTGCTCGGCGCCAACGGGGCT
>DATLZL010000195.1:0-5034 GCA_035574035.1 Binatia bacterium
AGTTCGGGGACGCCGAGCTGCTCTCCAAGGCAAAAGTGACCTCCGTAAACGGCCTCGTCGAGGCGGGGGTCGTCCACTCGCGGGGCGGTAAAGTGCGGCTCCTGCGTCCCGAGGAACTTCCGCGGGACTGGGATCCGTCCAGGGACAGCCGGTTCACGGTGTGGGAGGCCACGCACCACCTGCTGCGGGTCTACTACCACGAGAAGCGAGGTGACGTGGCGACTGCCGAGCTCTTGGGCACATTCGGTTCCCGGGGAGAGCTGGCCCGCGACCTCGCGTACCGGCTGTTCGCCATCGCGGAGAAGAAGGGCCGGTCTCAGGACGCCCAGGGCTACAACGCCATGGTCCTCGGCTGGCCGGAGCTGGCGCGCCTGGCGCACGAGACCCGTCCGGAGCAAGAGGGCCTTTTCAACCTGCCCGGGCCTTGACAGCAAGGTGGGTGCGCATCAATATGTTTTTATGCGAACGACTATTGACCTTCCAGACGACTTGTACCGGGCGCTCAAGGCCCGCGCCGCGTTGAGCGGCACCACGCTGCGCGAGCTCGTCCGGCGCCTGGTCGAGCAGGGGCTTCGCCAGCCGAGCGCGCCGCCCGGGCCAGGGGCCAGCCGGCGCCAGCCGCCCCCGGTCATCATCCAGCCCACGGGGAGGCCCATTGCGGCGCTCTCTCGGGATCGAGTCCGGCGCCTCGAAGAGGAAGAAGACGAAGCCAAGCATGCCCGATCTGCTCGACACTAGTGTCTGGGTGCCGCTCAGCGCCCCCGATCACGTGCACCACCGGCGGGCGCGGCAGTACTGGGACCACGAGGCCGCCGACGAACTCGTCTTCTGCCGGGTGACGGCGCTCGGCTTGCTGCGTCATCTCACCAATCCGCGCATCCTCGGCGAGGCGGCCCTGGACGGCGCGGCGGCGTGGCAGGCGCTCGCCACCTGGCTCGCCACGCCGGGCATCCGCCTCCTTGGCGAGCCCCCGGGGCTCGACGAATGGCTGGCGCGCTGGAGCGGCCAACTCGACTTGCGCGGAGGACACTGGACCGATGCCTATCTCGCCGCCTTCGCGGCGGCGAGCGGCTGCCGGCTCGTGGCCTTCGACGGGGACTTCCAGCGCTACCCCGGTGTGCCGTTCCTCCATCTCCAGGCCTGATAGCGAGGTCGGTCCAATGGCCATGACCAACCATGAGCGAGTGGGCAAGGCGCTGGAGCTGCTCCGTGCGGGGCTGGCCCCGTTCGTGGAGCGGGAGTTCAAGAGCGCCCACGGCCCCCGGGCCGCCGGCGAGGCCGCCCGTCTCCTGGGCGAGGACCGGCTCAACACAAGGAAGCCGATCGGCGAGTGGGACGCGGCCGCACTGCTCAAGGTGATGTGGGATGCGTGGAACGACGTGTTCAAGCGCACCCTGGGGTTCGCCGAACGGAGCCTCGTGTCCGAGCTGCGCGACTGGCGCAACAAGTGGGCCCACCAGGAGCCATTTTCCAGCGACGACGCCGACCGGGCGCTCGACTCCGCCGAACGGCTGCTGTCGGCCATTTCGGCGCCGCAGGCGGAAGAGGTGCGGCGGCTGAAGCTCGACCTGCGTCGGCAGGTCTACGACGAGCAGGTCCGCACCGAGAAGCGACGCCTGGGGGGCTCGCTGATCGAGGTCGCAGCCGCCTCCGGCCTCAAGCCCTGGCGCGAGGTCGCAAGCCCCCACCCGGACGTCGCGAGCGGCCGCTACCAGCAGGCCGAGTTCGCCGCCGACCTGTGGCAGGTGTACCTGGGCGAAGGGACCGACGAGTACAAGCACCCGGTGGAGTTCTTCCGCCGGACCTACCTCACCGCGAGCCTGAAGCGCCTGCTGGTGGGGGCCATCGCGCGGCTGTCGGGGACGGGTGGCGATCCGGTCGTCCAGCTCCAGACCAACTTCGGCGGGGGCAAGACCCACTCGATGCTCGCCCTCTACCACCTCTTCTCGGGGCGAGCGCCGGCCGAGCTTCCCGGTATCGAGCAAGTGCTGAAGGAGGCCGGGGCGACGACGCTGCCCACGGTGCGGCGGGTGGTCCTCGTGGGCAATCGCCTCTCGCCGGGCAATCCGGTCACCAAGCCGGACGGGACCGTGGTCCGCACGCTCTGGGGGGAGCTTGCCTGGCAGTTAGGGTATGCCGCCGGCGGGGCCAAGGAAGCCCAACGGGCCTACGCGCGCATCGCCGCGGACGACGAGCGCGCCACGAGCCCCGGCGACCGGCTCCGGGAACTCTTCAACGACTACGGACCCTGCCTCGTCCTGATCGACGAGTGGGTCGCCTACGCCCGCCAGCTCCACGACGCGGCCGACCTGCCCGGCGGCACCTTCGAGACCCAGTTCACCTTCGCCCAGGCCCTCACCGAGTCGGCGCGGGCGGCGCGCAACTGCCTTGTGGTCGTGAGCCTCCCGGCCTCCGAGGGCCCCGGGTCGCCGCACGCGCAGGCCGAGGATGTGGAGGTCGGCGGCCTGCGGGGGCGCGAGGCGCTCGACCGGCTGCGCAACGTCATCGGCCGGGTGGAATCGTCCTGGCGGCCCGCCTCGGCGGAGGAGAGCTTCGAGATCGTCCGGCGCCGGCTCTTCGAGCCCTTCACCGACCCCGAGCAGTTCAAGGCCCGCGACGTGGTGGCTCGGGCCTTCGCCGACCTCTACCGCACCCAGCGGGAGGAGTTTCCCCAGGAGTGCCGCGAGGCCGACTACGAGGCGCGCCTCAAGGCTGCCTACCCGATCCACCCCGAGGTCTTCGACCGGCTCTACACCGACTGGTCCACGCTCCTCAAGTTCCAGCGCACCCGCGGCGTGCTGCGGCTGATGGCGGCCGTCATCCACAGCCTGTGGGAGAAGGGGGACAAGAGCCCCCTCATCCTGCCCTCCAGCCTTCCGATCGACGATCCCCGCGTCCAGTTCGAACTCACTCGCTACCTCTCCGAGAACTGGGTGCCGGTGATCGAGAAGGACGTGGACGGTCCCGGCTCGCTTCCCGCGCGGCTCGACGGGGAGGTCCCGAACCTCGGCAAGTACTCGGCCTGCCGCCGCGTGGCGCGGACGATCTACCTGGGCTCGGCACCGGTGACCACGGCGGCCCACCGAGGGCTCGAAGACCGGCGGGTGAAGCTCGGCTGCGTGATGCCGGGCGAGCCGCCGGCGGTCTTCGGGGACGCGCTCCGGCGCCTGGCCGGGGCCGCCACGTACCTCTACCAGGACGGCACCCGCTACTGGTACTCCACCCAGCCGACCGTCACGAAGCTGGCCGAGGACCGCGCCGAGCAACTGAAGCGCGAGCCGGACAAGGTCGCGAAGGAGATCGAGCGGCGGGTGCGCCAGGACGTGAGTGAGCGGGGCGAGTTCAGCCGGGTGCATCCCTTTCCACAGTCGAGCGCCGAGGTGCCCGACGACACGGACGCGCGCCTGGTCGTGCTGGGAACCGCAACGCCCCATGCGAAGGATGATCCGGCAAGCCCGGCGTTGACCACCGCCAAGGACATCCTCGCCTCGCGCGGCAACTCCCCGCGCCTCTACCGGAACACGTTGGTCTTCCTGGCCGCCGACCGGACGCGGTTGCAGGACCTGGAGGACGCGGTGCGGCGCTACCTCGCCTGGGACTCGATCCTCGCCGACCGGGAGAAGCTGAATCTCGATCCGCAGCAGACCCGACAGGCCGAAGCCCAGAAGCAGGCCGCCGACAAGACGGTCGAGACACGGCTGCCCGAGACCTATCTGTGGCTGCTCGTGCCGGTCCAGGTCAGCCCCGCGAGCGGCAAGCCCGACCCGGAGGCCGAGGTGACCTGGCAGGCGATCCGGCTGCAGGGCACCGATCGGCTCGCGGTGCGGGCGAGCAAGAAGCTTCGCAACGAGGAGCTGCTGCTCACCGGCTTCGCCGGCACGCGCCTTCGTATGGAACTCGACAGGATCCCGCTGTGGCGCGGGGACCACGTCGAGGTGCGCCAACTGGTCGAGGACTTCGCGCGCTACGTCTACCTGCCGCGGCTCAAGAATCCCGGCGTGCTGGTCGGCGCCGTCCGCGACGGAGTGAGCCTCCTGACGTGGGAGCGCGAGACCTTCGCCTACGCCGACAGCCTCGACGAGGCCGCGGGCCGATATCGCGGGTTACGAGCGGGTCAGGATGTCCAGTTGCCCGGGGCCGACCCCACCGGCCTGGTCGTGAAACCGGAGCCGGCGCGGCGACAACTCGAGGACGAGCAGACGAAGGCCGCGGGCGCACCCGCCGGGACTCCCGCGGGCCGCGGGCTGGGACCGGCACCGCCAGGTGAATGGGCCGGCGACCGGACGGCCACGGCGGCGATCGAGCCGGTGCAGGTCCCGCACCGTCGCTTCCATGGCAGCGTCGGACTCGACCCCGTCCGGGTCGGCGCCGAGGCGGGCAGGGTCGCCCAGGAGGTCATCGCTCATCTCGCCGGGTTGCCCGGCGCCCAGGTGCGCGTCACCCTCGAGATCGACGCCGCGGTGCCTGGCGGCATCCCCGACCAGGTCGTGCGCATCGTCACCGAGAACAGCCGCACGCTCAGGTTCTCGAGCCAGGCCTTCGAGCGCGAGTAGCCGCCCATCGCTCATGGCCGCGCGATCGGCCGGGCAACCGGCCGTCGTGCCCACCAGCGTCCAGCCGACGGCTACACCTCACCCCCGGCCTTCCTACTCCAGCGGGCCGACGGCGGCCTCGACGGCGACCAGCACGCTGCCGTCCTCGACCAGCCCGAGCGCGGCGTCCAGGTCGGCCTTCAGGTAGCGGTCGCCGGCGAGCGGGGGGATGCGGCGGCGGACGGCGTCGCGGGCGGCGGCGCTACCCCGCCCGGGGGCGAGCGGGGCCCGCAGGTCGAGGGCCTGGGCGGCCAGCAGCAGCTCGATCGCCAGCACCCGGCGCACGTGGCCCACCGCCGCGCGGGCCTTGAGGGCCGAGGCGGCGGCCAGGGCGTTGTAGTCCTCCTGCAGGCCCGAGGCCGGGATCGAGTCCACGCTGGCCGGCTGGGCCAGCCGCTTGCACTCGGCCACCAGGCTGGCGGCCACGTACTGGGCGATCATG
>DATLZL010000196.1:0-3057 GCA_035574035.1 Binatia bacterium
GAGCACGGGCGGGCCGGCGAGCGACTCTGCCGCGCGATGGGGATCCGGCCCCGGGACCTGGCCCCCGCGCCGGGCCGCGCGAGCTGAGGCCGTGGGCGCCGGCGCGCCCTTCCCCGACGGCGTCGCGGTCGGTGTCCAGCCGATCGTGGTCGACGGCGTCCCGGAGCCGTTCGAGGTCCCCCAGCGCTACTACGACTTTTCCTTCACCATGGCGCACTTTCCCGCGCCCACCCGGCTGGTCCGGGCGCTGCTGCCCGACGAGGGCCTCCAGCCGGTGCAGATCGTTCCCGGCCTGGCGGCGATCACCGTCGCCGCCTTCGAGTACCGGGTGATGGCGACGCTGTCGCCCTACAACGAGGTGGCCGTCATGGTGCCGGTCCGCTACCGGCCGGACCGCAACCCGCCCCTGCTGCCGTGGCTGTGGCCGGAGGCCTACGACGTCGGGTTCTGGATCGATCACCTCCCGGTGACGACCGAGCAGGCGCGGGTGGCCGGCGTGACGGTGTGGGGACTGCCGAAGGTCCTGGGCGAGATCACCTTCGAGGACGTGGGCTGGACGCGGCGCTGCCGCCTTCGCGAGGACGGCCGGGACGTTCTCGTCTTCTCGGCCGCCACCGGCGAGACGCGGTTCGAGGCCCGGGCCTTCCACGCGTACTCGCGGCTGAACGGCACGCTGCTCGAGAGCCTGGTGGACACGCGGGGCCAGTACCACGCCTCCCTCGGGCCCGGCTCCGCGTCGCTCGAGCTGGGCAGCCACCCGGTCGCCTCCCGACTGCGGGCGACCCGCGTCCAGAACGTCGCCGTCGGCGGCCTCTTCGGGTTCACGGTCAAGAGCGTGCTCCACCCGGGGCAGCCGGCGGCCGGCGGGGCCGGCGCCGGCGGATCGTGAGGGCGGCCGGCATGCGACGGCACGTCATCGTCCTCGGCGGCGGGGTGGCCGGCATGAGCGCGGCCCACGAACTGGCCGAGCGCGGGTTCCGGGTGACCGTCTTCGAGAGGGGCCGGGCCCCGGGCGGCAAGGCCCGCAGCTTCGGGGTGCCCGGCACCGCGACCGACGACCGGCGCGACCTGCCGGCCGAGCACGGCTTCCGGTTCTTCCCCGGCTTCTACCGGCACCTGCCGGACACGATGAAGCGCATTCCGTACCCGGGCAACCGCGAGGGTGTCTTCGACAACCTGGTGCCGGCCACGCAGATGCAGATCCTTCTCCCGACCCCCGGTCGGCCGGCCGGGTGGCGGTCGCAGCTCGTCCTGCCCGCCCGGTTTCCCACCTCGCTGTCGGAGGTGCGCACGGTCCTGGGCGCGGCCAACGTCCTCACCACGAGCGCGGGGCTGACACCGGCCGACATGGACTTCTACGCCGAGCGGGTGTGGCAGCTGCTCACCAGCTGCGAGGAGCGGCGCGCCGACACCCTGGAGGGCCGGAGCTGGTGGGACTACATCGACGCGGCCCACCGTCCGGCCGAGTACCAGAACATCCTCGGCCGGACGCCCCGGGTGCTGGTGGCGGCCGATCCGCAGGTGGCCAACGCCAGGACCATGGGCGACATCCTGCTCCAGCTCCTGTTCAACCTGACCGAGCCGGGCGTGTCCGCCGACCGGGTCCTGAACGGCCCCACCAACGAGGCGTGGATCGACCCCTGGCTGGGATACCTGCGGGCCAGACAGGTCGCCTACCGTCTCGGCGCTGAAGTCCGGGCCATCGAGTGCTCGGCGCGCGGCCGGATCACCGGCGTCCGCATCCGCCAGAACGGCCGGGACCGGCTGGAGACGGCCGACTACTACGTCGCCGCGCTGCCGGTCGAGCGCATGGCCAAGCTCCTCACGCCGCGGATGCTGCGGGCCGATCCCGCGCTGGAGGGGATCACCGTTCTCGCCGGCCACGTGGACTGGATGAACGGCATCCAGTTCTACCTCACCCGCGAGGTGCCCAGCGCCTACGGCCACCAGATGTACCTGGGCTCGCCGTGGGCGCTCACCTCCCTCTTCCAGGCCCAGTTCTGGTACGAGACCCGGAGCTTCGCCCGCCACTACGGCGACGGCACCGTGCAGACGGTGCTGTCGGTCGATGTGTCGGACTGGAACACCCCCGGCATCAACGGCAAGGCCGCCCGGCAGTGCGGCCGCCGCCGGGACATCGCCGCCGAGGTCTGGGCCCAGCTCAAGGCGAGCCTGCCCGCCCTCGCCGACGCCGACCTGCATCCCCGCACCCCCTGGCACCTGGACCCGGCGATCCGGGTGGTGAACGGGGTCGTCAGGAACGACGAGCCGCTGCTGGTCAACCGCGTGAACAGCTGGCCGCTGCGCCCGTGGGCGCGCACTCGCATCCCCAACCTGTTCCTGGCCTCCGACTACGTGCGCACATACACCAACCTCGCCACCATGGAAGCGGCCAACGAGGCGGCCCGCCGCGCCGTGAACGCGATCCTCGACGAATCCGGCGCGGGCGGTCCCCGCTGCCAGCTCTGGGAGCTGCACGAGCCGGTGTGGGTCAAGCCCTGGCGCTGGTGGGACCTCGCGCGCTACCGCCGGGGCCTGCCGTGGGCGCCCGACCTCCCCGATTTCGTCCAGCGCATGGCCCGGGCGGTCCTCGCTGCCGCCCCGGCGGTCGGGGGCCCGGACGCCTACGCCGATGCCCGGGCCCGCCAGGTCGCGGAGGCCGGCGTCGGCGTGGTGCCGACCTGGGTCCAGACGGAGATCGCCGACACGGTCCTGGAACTCGCGACGGCGCTGGCGCGGGGGGACATCGCGACGCTCCGCGCCCTCGTGCTGCCCGGCGAGGAGGTCGTCTTCGACGGGCGCAGGTACCGGGCGGCCGACTGGATCGACGAGCTGCAGCGCCTCTCGGCCGCCGGCGGACGCGTGCGGGTGGACGTCCGCTCCGTACAGGCCATGGTCCCCTCCGGGCGCGGGGTCATGGCCCGCTTCGTCGTCGAGGTCGCGGTGGACGGGACGACACCGCTCGAGGGGCGCCCCGGGCGCCTGCACGCCTGGCTCGTTCCCGCCCCGGCGTCGCCCGAGCCGGCGGCGGGCCCGCGCGTGGGCCGGGGCCGCTCG
>DATLZL010000197.1:0-3002 GCA_035574035.1 Binatia bacterium
CGGCCGTGGCACCCGCCGCCGGCGGCGGCTGCCCGTTCGCCGCGGCTCTCGGCGAGGGGACGGCCACCCCGCCCCCCGCCGGCGTGTCGTGGGCGCCGGAGGCCGAGGCGCGGCTGGCCAGGGTGCCGGAGTTCATCCGACCCATGGCCCGCCGTGCGATCGAGCGGTGGGCGGAGAGCCGAGGGCATGCCCTCGTGACGGAGGCCGTCATGGAGGAGGCGCGCGGAGCCTTCGGCATGTGACGAGTCCTCCGGTCTTTTCCTTGGTCGTCGCTCTCGCCGGCCGCTAGAATGGCGACCGGTGCCCTTTCTCCTCGTTTCCCTCGCGACGCTCGTCTTCGTCCTGCTGCCGCTGCTCTCTGCTCCCGCCGCCGCTCAGAACCACCGCCATCCGGCCCTGTCGGCCGAGGCCGTGCTGCTGATCGACGGCGAGGGGCGGACGCTCTACGCCAAGAACGCCGACCTCGACCGGGCCCCGGCCAGCCTGGTCAAGCTCATGACGCTCTACCTCGCATTCGAGGCCATCGAAGCCGGGCGCGCCGACCTCGAGGACATCGTCACCGTCAGCCGCCACGCCGCCACCACGCCGCGCTACCGGATGGGGCTGCGCCCGGGCGAGCAGGTCCCGCTCCGGCTGCTGCTGGAAGGCGTGGCGATCGCCTCGGCCAACGACGCCGCCACCGCGGTGGCCGAGCACCTGGCCGGCGACGAGGAGACGTTCGTCGAGCGGATGAACGCCAAGGGCCGCGAGCTGGGGCTGGCCGCGACGCGGTTCGCCAACCCGCACGGCCTCCCCGACCCCTTGCAGCGGAGCAACGCGCGGGACATGGCGGTGCTGACCGCGCGACTGATCCAGGACTACCCGGCCGCCCGGCCCATCCTGGGCGGGCAGACCTTCATCTACCGGGGACGGGTCTACGCTCGCCGGATCTCGCTCTTCCAGGATCCCTTCGGCGTGCAGGCGCTCAAGACCGGCTTCACCAGCGAGGCGGGCTACAACCTGGCCGTGGCGGCCTGGCGCGGCGGCCAGCAGTTCGTGATGGTCGTGCTCGGCTGCCGCAGCCGCGCGATGTCGTTCCTCGACGCCAAGCGCCTGCTGCGCTACGGCTTCGTCGAGGTGGGCCTGGACTCCGCCGAGCCCGAGCGGCCGCGCGGCAAGGTCCGCAAGCCGATTCGCGTCCGCCGCACGCTTGGCCGCCGCTGACCTGACGCCCCGGCCGTGCTGCGGGGCGGCGGCCGGTCACCCTCGGCCGGCGGCCCGACGCTGGCCATCCGCGGCTACGGCTTCGACGCCTACGGCACGCTCTTCGACGTCCACTCGGTGGTGGAGGCCGCGCGAACGCTGACCGACCATCCCGCGTTACCGGGTCGCCTGGTGCAACCGGGCCGGCGCGCCGGAGGAGGAGCTGGGCCTGCGCGCCGACCACGTGGTCACTCGCCTGGACCAGCTCCCGCTCTGACCTGCCGGGTACGGCCCCGCGGCGGCCCGGGCTCTATAATGGCTCCGTGCCTACCTCTCGCGTGATCCTCGGCTATCGAGACTACGAGGCGCTCCCGGCCGACGGCCGCCGGTACGAACTCCACGAGGGGGAGCTCTGCGCGACGCCTGCCCCGAGCCCGAGGCACCAGCGGATCAGCCGGAACCTCCACCGCGTCCTGGACCGACACGTGGAGGGCGGCCGGCTCGGCGAGGTCCTCTACGCGCCGCTCGACTGCATCCTCAGCGAGACCACGGTGGTCCAGCCGGACCTGGTCTACCTGGACGCGTCCCGTCTTCAGGCCGTGAGCGCGCGCGGCATCGAGGGGCCCCCGACCCTGATCGTCGAGATCCTGTCGCCCGCCACCACCCTGATCGATCGGAGCACCAAGCGGCAGCTCTACGCCCGTCACGGCGTCCCTTACTACTGGATCGTCGACCCCGAGGCGCGCGCGGTCGAGGCGTACGTCCTCTCGGGCCAGGGCTACGACCTCGCGGTGCGGGCGACCGGGAGCCAGCCGATCTCCCTCCCACCGTTCAGCGGCCTGGCGCTGATCCCGGACGACCTCTGGGCGTGACGCACCCGGTCCCTGACGCCGCCGGCCAAGCGGCGTGGGCCCTCGTCGGCGTGAGCCGCTAGAAGAACTCGTTCGGCTTCTCGAAGATCCCCAGGACCACGCAGCCGTCCGGTGTCCAGGCCGAATGCACGGAGCCCGGCCGGCGCCAGACGAAATGGCCGGCGTGACAGGCGCCGTCCTCGTCCACCAGCGTGCCTTCCAGCACGTAGCTCTGCTCGAGCCCGACGTGGCGGTGGCGGGGCAGGACGGCGCCGGGCGCCATGCGGGTCAGCGTGGTCATCCGGCCGGTGTCGTCGCGGTAGAGGGTCTTGACCTCGACGCCGGGAAAGCGGGTGGGCTCCCAGGGAATCGCCTCGAGGTCGAGATACACCGAGCGCTCCGTCGCCTTGGCCTCCATAGGGGCCTCCTTCGCCGGGCGCCAGTGTAGCGGATCACGGCGGCCCGCGCGATGCGGGCCGCCGCCGGGAGGGTCAGATGCCCCGGGCGATCAGCGGCGCTTGCCGAGCTTCTTGCGCTTGACGTACGCCCAGAGCTTCTTGGTCATGTCGGAGGGGCCGATCGGATTGCTGCCGAACAGGGACTCGAGCGTGTCCTTGCACCCCTTGAAGCTGATCGAGTAGCCCCCGAACGCTTTCTTGGCCTTCGCCATCTGTCCCTCCTCGTGTCGGTCGCGTCCTGGAACCGGTCCAGGCCGGGGGTATTACTACCACATCGCCGAGGGAGACCCCAACAAAAACCCCGGGGATCGAGGCCCGGCTCCGTCGGAAAAATACCGGGAGAGGGTATAGGCGCGCCCGCGAGCCGACCGCCACCCGGCGGCCTCACGCCGGCTACCGGCCGCGACCGGCCTCACGCTACTATCGCCGGACGATGCCACCACGCCGCCTCGCTCCCTCGCCGCGGGCGTCTCGCCCTACCGCCTCCGCGGCGCAGTCCTCCGACTCCCCG
>DATLZL010000198.1:0-6496 GCA_035574035.1 Binatia bacterium
GCGCGGCGGTGGGCGCGCGCGGAGTACGGCCGCGCCGCGCCGACTGCGCCCTCCGATCAGAGTGCTAGAGCCCGCGGCTGGCGCGCCAGGCCTGGATCTGCTCGCCGTGCTCCCGGTAGTGGTGGGCGGAGTTGAGCTCCACGATCTTCCACGCCGTCCGGCCGGGCTGGAAGCGCTCTTCGGGCACCCGGTCGGCCGCGTGCAGGAAGTACTCGTGGGACTTGTCGAGCTCGAGCAGCAGGTCGGCCACGCTCGTCCCGCGCGCGGCCGCCGCGAACTTGGCGTTCCAGGCATCCACGTCGTCGTAGGAGACGCCCTCCGGGATCGGCTTCTCGCCGCGGGCCAGGCGCTCGAGGGCCGGGGCCATTTCGCGGTGCCAGCCCGTCATGTGGGCCACGATCTCCTTGATCGACCAGGTGCCGAGCCAGACCTCGCTCATCTGGCTCTCGTTGAGCCCGGCCAGCGCCTCGTGAAAGGCCTTGTACTCGCGGGCGGCCCGGGTCAGCAGCTCCTGCTTCGGCGTCACGGCGTGAGGTCCAGGGCCTCGACGATGTTCCTGTAAGGGAGGCGGGCCGCGTCGTTGAGCTCCTTGACGTGCTCGGCCCGGGGCGCTTCGAAGAGGCACATGCACCGGGCGTCGCCGGGGACGAACGTGCTTCGGATGTAGCGTACCGCCTTGCCCTGTGCCGTCATGTGCTGGGCAGTCGCGATCGCGGCCTTCTGGGCCGCGCCCAGCTGTTCCATCGAGAGCCCCGTGAGATCGCGTTCGACCATGAATACCGGCATGGCTGACCTCCTCGGTCGGCTCGGACGAGCCCGAGTGTCCCCGGCGTCGCGCCGGCTGTCAACCCGTCCGGTCGCGCCGCGGTCGGTGCTCTTCCCGCGGACGCTTCAGGAGCGCAGGCGCTTGTAGAAGAGGAGTTCGCGGTAGCCCTGGGGCAGGTTGTCGATGTGGCCGGAGGGCGCGAACCCGAGCGCGCTGTGCAGGCGGATGCCCACGCCGTCCGTCTCCTCGACTGACGAGAACAGGCGTGGGCTCGGGGAGACCTGCTCCACGGCCTTGAACAGCGCCCGGGCCACGCCCCGGCGCCGGAAGTCGCGGTGGACCCCCACCCAGGACACGAACGTGCACTGGAACCAGTCGGTACGATAGGCCAGGGCCCCGACCACCCGGTCGCTCTCATCGGCCACCAGCAGGTGATGGCGCTCGATGTGCGAGCGGATGAGGGGACCGGCCTCCAGCGGGTCCATCAGCCCGACGGCCAGATCCATCACCGCCGCCAGATCGGATTCCAGGGCGTGACGGATCTCCATGCCGCCAGTGTACCCCTTGGCCGTCACCCCCGGAGAAACGCTCGGATCTCCTCCCGGACCCGCGGCACGGCGCCGAGGAGGATCGTGTAGTGATTCGTCGCCGGCACCACCACCAGCCGGCAGCGGGGGATGGCGCGGGCCATCGCCTCGGCCTCGGCCTGGGTCATCAGGCAATCGTCGTCGCGGAGCAGCCCCTCCGGCGCCCGCAGCAGCAGCGTGGGGGCCTGGATGCGGTGATGGAGCGCCCACAGCCGGGTGCGGGCGAGGTTGGCCACTTCCTCCTCGACCGCGGCGCGCGAGACCTTCGAGCGGACACCGCCCGAGGGCGTCGGGGCCACGTCATAGGTGAAGTAGCGTTCCAGGAACGCGTTCCACCGCCCGGCGAACATCGGCAGCCCGCGCACCCGGTCCAGGAAGTCGCCCAGGGAGGCGAACTCCACCTCCAGCCGGGCGAGGGACGGCGCGAGCGAGTCGAAGACCTCGGCGCGGACGTCGAAGCCGCCGTCGACGAGCACGAGCCGGTCCACGCGCTCCGGCCGGTTGGCGGCGAACCAGACGCCGATGTGGGCGCCCAGCGAGTGGCCCAGGACGGCGGCGCGCCGGACGCCGAAGTGGTCCAGGAGCCCCTCCAGGTCGGCGCTGTGGGCGGCCAGGCTGTAGCCCGTCGCTGGCTTGTCGCTGTCGCCCCGGCCCCGGAGGTCCCAGGCCACCAGGCGGACGTCGGGCACCAGCGCCTCGACCAGCGCCTCCCAGCACGTGTGATTGGCGGTGAGGCCGTGGGCGGCGAACGCGGTGATCGGCGCCCGGGCGTCGCCCCATACGCGGACGGCCAGGCTCAGGCCGCCCACCCGGACCCGCTCGGTCTTCACGTTCAGTACGTGCCGGGTCGGACTTCGCGGTAGAGCGCCTTGAGTCCGTCCACGGTGAAGTCGCGCCGCTGGCAGTACTCGATGATCCGCCGCTCGGCGGCCTCGACGCGGCGGACGGCCTCCGGCACCTGCTCGGCGACGGCGGCCGGGATCGTGACCGCGCCGTGCTGATCGCAGTGGATGAGGTCCCCGGGGTTCACCCACAGGCCGCCGACCTTGACCGGCAGCCCGAAGTCGACCAGGTGGACCCAGGCGTGCGAGACCGAGACGTGGGCGGCGGCGAACTGGAAACCGAGGGCCCGCACCTCGTCGAGATCCCGCACCGAGCCGTCGGTGATCACGCCGACGGCGCCGAGCGCCTTGTGGATGTTGGCCTGCACCTCGCCCCACTGGGCGCCCTGACCGCGCGGGTCGTCGAGGTCGTGGACCACGATCACCCGCGGGGCCGGGATCGACAGCACGTAATCCCACCACGCGAAGGTGCTGGCGCGGTGGCCCTCGAGCGGTCGCGACTCGGCCCGGATCAGGGCGGTGACGGCGTAGCCGACCATCGGCCCCAGCTCCGGGAACAGGCAGCGGATCTCCGAGGACATGAAACCCTGGTGCCGCGGGCGCAGGTCGAACGTCTCGATGGCGTTGGCCACGCTGGGGCTGGAGATCTTGCGCAGGGCGTCGATCACGGCACTCTCCTCCACGCGGCGGGCGCGGCGGTCACGGGATGTAGGCCTCGTTGGTGGCCGTGACGGCGAAGCCCGGCTGGCGCCCGCCGCCCGGGATGTAGATGCGCCCGCCGACGACGGCGGCACCGATGCCGTGCCGGGGCGTCGGCATCGGCGCCTTGGCGATCCAGCGGCGGCCGGCCGGCTCGTACATCTCCGTCGAGCTGAAGATGCGGAACGGCGCCTCGCCGCCGAAGACCAGGATGCGGTCGGGCAGCGCGGCTGCGGCCAGCCCCCCGCGCGCCGAGGGCAGCGGCGGACCGACCCGCCAGGCGTCGACGGTCGGGTCGTAGATCTCCACCGTCGCGTACTGGGTGCCGAAGAAGGACGCCCGCCCGCCCAGCGCCCAGACCTGGCCCTGGAAGGCGACCGCCGCCAGGTGGTCGCGCGGGGTGGGCATCGGGCTGGCCGCCGACCACCGGTCGGTCGCCGGATCGTAGATCTCGTGGGCGCCGGTCACTGCGCCGGCGCCGCCGCCGACGGCGTGGATCCGCTCGTCGAGGACGGCGACGGCGAGCGCGCCGCGCGGCGTCGGCATCGGCGCCCGCGTGGCCCACGAGTTGCGGGCGGCGTCGTACTCGAACACGGTCTGACTGGGCGCCCAGCGCAGCCGGCCGCCGGTGTAGCCCCCGATCACGAAGAGCCGGCCGCGGGCGACCGCGGCCGCCGGGTGGTGCAGCGGCGTGGGCAGAGGCGCCAGGGCGCTCCAGGCGTTGGCGGCCGGGTCGTAAGCTTCCACGGTCGCCATCGGCTCCATGCCCGGCCCGAAGCCGCCGATGACGACCACGCGGCCGTCGAGCGCGGCCACCGCCACCTCCTGGCGCGGCGTCGGCAGCGGCGCCAGCACGGCCCAGGTGCCGGGCATGCTCTGGTCGATGGGCGCCGGCGACTCGCGACGCACGCCGAAGCAGCCGCCCGCGGCCAGGACGGCCAGCAGGAGGGCGAGACGGCGCGTCATCGGCGGCCGACCAGGGCCAGGAAGGCCGGCTCGTCGAGGATCGTCACGCCCAGGCGCCGCGCCTCCTCGGCCTTGCTTCCCGGGGCCTGGCCCACGACGACGTAGTCGGTCTTGCGCGAGACGGTGCCGGTCACGCGCCCGCCCAGGCGCTGGATCAGGTCGCGGGCCTCGTCGCGGGTGAGGGTGTCCAGCGTCCCGGTCAGCACGAAGGTCTTGCCGGCCAGCGGCTGGGGCCCCTCGGTCGCCCCGGCCTCGGTCATGACCACGCCGGCCTCGTCGAGCCGACGGATCACCGTCACGTTCGTCGGGTCCTCGAAGAACCGGCGGACCGACTGCGCGATCTCCTCGCCGATACCGTGGACCTGCCGCAGCGTCTCCACCGGGGCCGCCATCAGCCGCTCCATGGAGCCGAAGCGGGCGGCCAGGAGCGCCGCCACCCGCTCGCCCACCAGCCGGATCCCGAGCGCGTTGAGCAGCCGGGCCAGGCCGCGGGTCTTCGAGGCCTGGATGGCGCGGACCAGGTTCTCAGCCGACTTCGCGCCCAGGCGCGGCAGCTCCGCCAGGGTCTCGACCGTGAGGTGGTAGAGGTCGGCGAAGTCCTTGACCAGCCCACGCTCCACCAGGTGCTCGATGACCGCGTCGCCCAGGTGCTCGATGTCCATCGCCCGGCGCGAGCCGAAGTGCTTGAGGCGCTCCTTGAACTGGGCCGGGCAGGCGGAGTTGAGGCACCGCCAGTGGGCCTCACCCGGCAGCCGGGCGGCGGCGTGGCCGCAGGCCGGACAGCGATCGGGGAAGACGAACGGGACGGCGTCGGGCGGGCGGCGGGCCGCCACCACCTGCACGACGTACGGGATGACGTCGCCCGCCCGCTCGATCAGCACGGTGTCCCCGACCCGGATGTCCTTGCGCCGGATCTCGTCCTCGTTGTGCAGGCTGACGTTGCGGATGACCACGCCGGCCAGCTCGACGGGCTCCAGCTTCGCCACCGGGGTCAGCGCGCCCGTCTTGCCCACCTGGACGTCGATGGCCAGCACCCGCGTGGTGGCCTGACGGGCGGCGAACTTGAACGCGATGGCCCAGCGCGGGTGATGGGTGGTCGAGCCCAGCCGCCACTGCTGCTCGAGCGAGTCCACCTTGATCACCGCCCCGTCGGCGTCGTAGCCCAGCGTGTCGCGGTCGGCCTCGAGCCGGGCGCAGTAGTCGAGCACCGCCTCCAGGGTCGGGCAGCGCTCGGTGCGGGGATTGACCTTGAAGCCGGCCTCGCGCAGCGCCTCGAGCGAGTCCCAGTAGGTCTGGAACCCCAGCGCCCGGGCCTCGCTCAGGTGGTAGAGGAACAGGTCGAGCGGCCGCCGGGCGGTGACGGCCGGGTCCTTCTGGCGCACGGCGCCGGCGGCGGCGTTGCGGGGGTTGGCGAACGTGCTCTCGCCGGCCTCCTCCAGCATCCGGTTCAGCCGCTCGAACTCGGCCCGCGGCATGAAGACCTCGCCGCGCACCTCGAGTTCGGGGACCTCGGCCAGCCGACCCCGCAGCGTCATGGGCAGGCTGCGGATCGTCCGCAGGTTGGCGGTGACGTCCTCGCCCACGCGCCCGTCGCCGCGGGTGGCGCCGCGCGCGAAGCGCCCGTGCCGGTAGAGCAGGGCCACGCCGAGGCCGTCGATCTTCGGCTCGCCCACGTACGCGAACGCCGCCCCGGGCAGGGCGCGCCGGAGCCGGGCCTCCCACTCGCGCAGCTCCTCGGGCTTGACCACGTTGTCGAGCGAGAGCATGACCTCCCGGTGCTCGACCGGCCGGAAGACGTCGACCGGCTGTCCGGCCACCCGCTGGGTGGGGCTGTCCGGCGTCACCAGGTCGGGGAAGGCCGCCTCCAGCTCGCGCAGCTCGCGCACCAGGGCGTCGTACTCGGCGTCGGCGATCTCGGGACGCGCCTCGACGTAGTACCGGTAGTCGTGGTGGCGGATCTGCTCGCGCAGCTCGGCGATGCGCTGCGCGGCGTCGGCTCGGGTCAGCGCGCGGTCCATGCGCGCCCGATCTTAACACCGCCGCTCGGCGGCGAGCGGCGGCGGCGCCTCAGCGGCGGGCGGTGAGGCGGAGGGCCACGAAGACGGGGCCGAGCCCGGCGGCGACCAGCGCCAGGGCCGGCACCGCGGCCTCCGCCCACAGCGACTCGGCCGTGCGCTGCCAGATGCCGACCGCCAGGGTGTCGAGACCGAACGGCCGGAGCAGCAGCGTGGCCGGCATCTCCTTCATCGTCTCCACGAACACCAGCACCAGCGCCGTCAGGAGGCCGCCGCGTAGCAGCGGCAGGTGGACGCGACCCAGCATCCCGGACAGACCGGCCCCCAGGCTGCGCGCCGCATCGTCGAGGCTGCGCGGGATGCGGGCCAGGCCGGCCTCCACGGTGTGATAGGCGACGGCCAGGAAGCGGACCACGTAGGCGAAGAGCAGGGCGGCCGCCGAGCCGGTCAGCACGAGCCCGAGCGGGCGACCGGTCACCGCCTCGAGGGCCCGCACCAGCCCGTGATCGACGAACGCGACCGGCATCAGCACGCCGACGGCGACGACCGCCCCCGGCAGCGCGTAGCCCAGGCTCGCGAACTGGGCCGCGCCCCGCACCACCGGAGCGTCGGCGAGCCGGC
>DATLZL010000199.1:0-8432 GCA_035574035.1 Binatia bacterium
ACGTCTCGCGGCTGGACGCCTCCCGTCTGGAGGCGCCGCGCCCCGACCCGTTGCGGCTCGAGAGCCGCGGCGACGGCGCGTCGACCGCCGGGCCGCGGACCGAGAGCGCCCGACCCTTCCTGCCGGCGGGACCTCGGCCCAACGGCCGCGTCCTGGCCCCGGCCACGGACGCCGCCGCTCCGCCGCCGCCGCGCGCGGCCGGCGAGGAGGCGTCGGCCGCCTCGTGGGAGCGGACGGCCCCCGAAGGGCGCCGCGAGGTCGACGACTGGAAGGTGAGCGTGGTGCGCGAGTACCTGCAGCGGGAGTTTCCCACCACGGTCATCTACGACTTCTACGCTCACGATCGGGGCCTGCAGATGTTCCACCTGCAGGACAACCTCGGCGCGGTCGTCCACACCGCGACCGTGGCCGAGGACCTCCTGGCCGACCTCTCCGAGGCCGACCTCCGCGCCTTCCTCGACAAGCACCGACTGGCCCGCGTCCTCCGGCAGGCGGGCCAGGCCCCCGTGTCAGTCACGCGCACCGGACTGAAGATCGAGCGCGCCTGAGCCGCCGGCGCCGGCCGGCGAGCCCCGGGAAAGTTGCAGTCGGCCTCCGCGGTCCGTACAGTCTGAGCGACCCGGCCCGGAGCGCGTCGGGCGGAATCGGCCGGACGGGGGTGGAGGCCAGGCGATGAGCGGACCGAAGGCCCTGGTGCTGGCGGCGCTGCTCGTCGCCGGCGCGCCCGGCGTGGTCCAGGCCGGTCCCCCGACCGAGCAGGTCAAGCAGTACACCGACCAGGTCCAGAAGATCCTCCAGGACCCGGCCATCCCGGCGGCCGACAAGCGGGCGGCGGTCCGCAAGGTGGCGGCCGAGGTGTTCGACGTCCACGAGACGGCCAAGCGCGCGCTCGGACGCCACTGGCAGGCCCGGACGCCCGCCGAGCGCGAGGAGTTCGTGCAGCTCTTCGCCGACCTGCTGGAGCGAACCTACATCTCCCGGATCGACCGCTACGGCGGCGAGCGGCTCGTCTACACCAACGAGGTCGTGGACGGCGACTACGCCACCGTGCGGGCCAAGGTGCTGACGCGGCAGGGCGCCGAGGTCCCGGTCGAGGCCAAGCTGCACCGGCGCGGCGACCGCTGGCTGATCTACGACGTGGCCGTCGAGCACATCAGCCTCATCGCGAACTACCGCTCCCAGTTCGACCGCATCATCCGCAGCGCTTCTTTCGAGGAGCTGATGAGTCGGCTGCGCACCCGGCGACAGGAATTCCTGCCCGAGCCGCGTCCGGGCCGCGCCTCGTGACCTTGCGGGGCCGCGCGCCGCTTCCTTATAATCGGCCCGCCGCGACGCGGATCCGATCCGTCCCCGAACGCGAGGAGTAGCCATGGCCAAAACCCGTCACCGCGACGAACCGATCGAGGCCCTGCTCAAGGAGGGCCGCAAGTTTCCGCCGCCCCGGGAATTCGCCCGCCGCGCCCGGGTCAACTCGGCGGCCATCTACAAGGCGGCCGACGCCAACCCCGTCCGCTTCTGGGAGCAGCAGGCGCGCGAGCTGCGCTGGATGAAGCCGTGGCGGAAGGCCCTGGAGTGGAAGCCGCCCTACGCGAAGTGGTTCATCGGCGGCAAGCTGAACGTCGCCGACAACTGCCTGGACCGCCACGTCGAGGGCCCCCGCCGCACCAAGGCCGCCATCGTCTGGGAAGGCGAGCCGGGCGACAGCCGCGTGCTGACCTACTGGGACCTCTACCGCGAAGTCAACCAGTTCGCTGCCGCCCTCCGACGGCACGGCATCCGCAAGGGCGACACCGTCACCATCTACATGCCGATGGTGCCCGAGGTGGCGGTGGCCATGCTGGCCTGCGCCCGGATCGGCGCCCCTCACAGCGTGGTCTTCGGCGGGTTCGCGCCCGACTCGCTGCGCGACCGCATCAACGACTGCCGGGCCAAGCTGGTCATCACCGCCGACGGCGGCTACCGGCGGGGCGGGATGGTTCCGCTCAAGAAGAACACCGACGAGGCGCTCAAGGAGTGTCCTTCGGTCCAGAGCGTCATCGTCTACCGGCGGACCGGCCAGGAGGTGGCCTGGCAGCAGGACCGCGACATCTGGTGGCACGACTTCGTCAAGGGCGCCGACGCCTACGTGAAGCCGGAGCCCATGGACGCCGAGGACATGCTGTACCTGCTCTACACCTCGGGCTCCACCGGCAAGCCCAAGGGCATCGTGCACACCACCGGCGGCTACCTGACCGGCGTCACGGCCACCCACCGCCTGGTCTTCGACATCCGCGACGAGGACGTCTACTGGTGCACCGCCGACGTGGGCTGGGTGACCGGCCACTCCTACGTGGTCTACGGCCCGCTGGCCAACGGCGCCACCACGGTGATGTACGAGGGCACGCCCGACTACCCGGACAAGGACCGCTTCTGGCGCATCGTGGAGAAGTACGGCGTGACCATCCTCTACACGGCGCCGACGGCGATCCGGACCTTCATCCGCTGGGGCGAGGAGTACCCCAAGCGCTGCAACCTCTCCTCGCTGCGGCTGCTCGGCACCGTGGGCGAGCCGATCAACCCCGAGGCCTGGGTCTGGTACTGGAAGGTCATCGGCGGCGGGCGCTGCCCGGTGGTGGACACCTGGTGGCAGACCGAGACCGGGGCCATCATGATCACCCCGCTGCCCGGGCTGACCGTGTGCAAGCCGGGCTCGGCGACCCGGCCCTTCCCCGGCATCCAGGCCGACGTGGTCAACGACCGCGGCGAATCGGTCGATGCCGGCTACCTCGTGATCACCCGCCCGTGGCCGTCCATGCTGCGCGGCATCTACGGCGACCCCGAGCGGTACCAGAAGCAGTACTGGAGCCAGGTCCGCGGGGTCTACTTCACGGGCGACGGGGCCAAGCGCGACCGCGACGGCTACTTCTGGCTCCTGGGCCGGATCGACGACGTGATGAACATCTCCGGCCACCGCGTGTCGACCATGGAGGTGGAGTCGGCGCTGGTCGACCATCCGGCGGTGGCCGAGGCGGCGGTGATCGGACGCCCGCACGAGATCAAGGGCCAGGCCATCGCCGCCTTCGTGACCATCAAGGCCGGCATCGCCCAGACCGAGGAGCTCCGGAAGGAGATCAAGGAGCACGTGGCCAGGAAGATCGGCGCCCTGGCCCGGCCCGACGACGTCATCTTCGCCGCCGAGCTGCCGAAGACGCGCAGCGGCAAGATCATGCGGCGCCTGCTGCGCGACGTCGCCGAGGGCCGAGCGCTGGGCGACACCACCACGCTCGCCGACCCGGCGGTGGTGGCCGAGCTCAAGCAGAAGTACGAGGACAAGGAGGCCTGAGCCGCCGGGGCTTGACGTCGGGTTCTACATTTCGATAATATTCGAAATGTGAAGACGCTCTCTCCGGCCCGGCTCCAGGCCCGCGACCGGCACGCCGAGGCTTTCAAGGCCCTGGCTCACCGGACGCGGCTCGAAGTCTTCTTCTTCCTGGTCCGGGCCCGGCGCCCGGTGGCGGCCGGCGAGATCCAGGCCGAGCTCGAGATCCCGGGGCCGACGCTGTCCCACCACCTGGACCGCCTGCGCCGCGCCGGCCTCGTCCAGAGCCGGCGCGAGGAGCGGTTCGTCTACTACTCGGTGCGGCCGGAGACGGTGAGCGAGCTGGTTCGCCTGCTCACCGCCTGCTGCTGACGGAGGGACCGATGACCACGCTGCCCCGCGTTCACCTGCACCTGACGGTGTCCGACCTGGCCAAGAGCCGGGCCTTCTACGAGGCCTTCCTCGGCGCCGCGCCCGTGAAGGTCAAGGACGGCTACGTGAAGTTCCTGCCCGACTGGGCGCCGCTCAACCTGGCCCTGTCCGAGGGCGGGCCGGCGGCGGGCCCGGACCGGGTCGCCCACCAGGGAGTTCAGGTCGGCTCCCGGGCCGAGGTCCTGGCCCACCTGGCGCGCGTGCGCCGGGCCGGCCTGCCCGTGCGCGAGGAGTTCGGCGTGGACTGCTGCCACGCCAACCAGGACAAGTTCTGGGTCGAGGATCCCGACGGCCTGGAGTGGGAGGTCTACGTCCTCAACCACGATCTCGAGGACGAGGCGCCGGCCGCGGCGAGCTGCGGCGCGCGGGCGGTGCCCGCGCCGGCGTGCTGCACGCCCCCGGCATGACGACCGCGACCGCTACGGTCCCCGTCGAGGTCGTCTCCTGGGTCACCCGGTTCGTCGACGGAGACGGCACCGGCCGGCGCGTGTTCGAGGAGCCGCTGCCCGACGGAGCCACCGTGCGCTCGGTGCTGCGCGGGCTCTCGGCGCGGTTCCCCGACCTCCAGGCCGCCCTCTGGCACGGCGACCAGATCGGCGAGCACATCGAGGTCCTGGTCAACGACGCCGTCCTCGGCGTCCAGCACACGCTGGACTCCCGGCTGCGGCCCGGTGACCGGATCACCTTGCTCGGGCAGTACATGGGCGGCTGATTCCATGGCCACCTACGCCGTGGTCACCTGGCGGGGCGTGCCGGCCACCGTCGAGGCCGCCGACGAGCGCGAGTCCGTCACGCGGCCGCTGTCCGACCGGTTCCAGCAGCTCATCGACGCCGCCGCCATGCAGCTCGGCCTGCACGAGGCCGACGCCTACATGGAGCAGTGGGACCGCTCTCCAGCGGCCGAGCGGCCGGGCACCGCCCGCGAGGTGGCCGAGGCGGTGGCGGCCGAGCTGGAGGAGCGCTTCCCGGAGTTCATCCAGCGCGCCTACGGGATGCGGTGAGGGCCGGGCTCGATCCCTGGCTGCTCGCCCTCTGCACCTCGCGCACGTTCATGACCTTCGTGTTCATGACGTACGCGGCCGCGCTGCCGGTGCTGCGCGAGGCGTGGGACATGTCGGCGACGGCGGCCGGCTCCATCTCCACCGGCTTTCAGGCCGGCTACGCGGTCTCCCTCCTGTTCTTCTCCTGGCTGGCCGACCGCGTGAGCGCCCGCCGCGTCTACCTCTGGTCGGCATGGCTGTCGGCGGCGGCGGCGCTGGCCTTCGCGCTCTTCGCCCGCTCGTACCTCTCGGGCCTGGTGCTCTACACGCTGGTGGCGCTCTCCCAGGGCGGCACCTACACCACCGCCATCATGCTGATCGCCGACCGCTACCCGCCCGAGCGGCGCGGCGCCGCGGTCGGCTGGCTGCTGGCCAGCGCCTCCCTGGGGTACGCCCTGTCGCTGCTGGTGGCCGGGCTGGCCCTGCGCCGGGGCGGCTACCCGGCGGCGTTCCTGGCCACGGCGCTGGGCCCGGTGCTGGGCCTGGTGACCGGCTGGGCGGCCCTGCGCTCGTCGCCCAACGTCGTCCATCCGCGCCCGGCCGGTGCCGGCTTCGGCTCCGAGGTGCTGCGGAACGGACCGGCGGTGCGGCTGATGCTCGGCTACACCTTCCACTCCTGGGAGCTGCTGGGGATGTGGGCCTGGACGCCGGCCTTCGTGGCGGCGGCGCTGGCGGTGGGCGGGGTCGCGGCGGTGGCCCAGGGAGCCTACGTGTCGGCGGCCTTCCACGTCATGGGCCTGCTGGCCGGCATGACGATGGGCCGCCTGTCCGACCGCCTGGGTCGCCGCGACGTCCTCGTCGTCCTCGCGGCGACCAGCACGCTCTGCTCCTTCCTCTTCGGCTGGCTGATCGACTGGCCGGCGCCGGTCGTCTTCGCGGTCGGGGCCGTCTACGGCTTCACCGCGCTGGGCGACTCGCCGGTGCTCTCGACCGCGTTCACCGAGGCGGTGAGCCCGGCGTACCTGGGCTCGGCGCTGGCCCTGCGCTCGCTGCTCGGGTTCGGGGCCGGCGCCGTCGCCCCGCTGGTCTTCGGCGCCGTCCTGGACGCCACCAATCCCCCGGAAGTGGCGCCCCCGGTGGTCTGGGGCTGGGCGTTCGCCATGCTGGGCTTGGGCGGCGCGGTGGCCACCGCCTGCGCCTGGGGCCTGCCGCGCCGGCGGTCGTGAGCCCCCTCTCGGCTTGACCGCGTGGGCTCCGACCGCTAGCGTGAGGCCATGGCCGGCGTGATCCCCGTCAAGCTCGTCGAGGACACCGCCCGGGAGCTGATGGCCCGCGCGGCCATCGACATCCCGCCCGACTTCCGGGACGGCGTCCGCCGCGCCCGCGACCGCGAGCGGAGCCGGCTGGCCCGCTTCGTGCTCGACGAGATGCTGGCCAACTGGGAGCTGGCGACGCGCGAGCGGCGGCCGATGTGCGCCGACACCGGGCTGCCGCGCTACTACGTGCGGGTCGGTAACGAGGCGCGCATCGAGGGCGGGTTCGTGGCCCTCGAGCGGGCCCTGCGCCGGGCCACCGCCGAGGCGACGGCGACGATCCCGCTGCGCCCGAACCGCGTCCACCCCCTCACGCGCGTGGACCACAACAACAACGTCGGCATGCACGCCCCCGAGGTGAGCTACGCCTTCGAGCCGGGCTGGGACTGGATCGACCTCACCACCGTGCACAAGGGCGGCCTCTTCGGCACCGACTACCGGATGCTGTTTCCCGCCGACGGGATCCCGGGGATCAAGCGGTTCTTCGTCGACACGCTGGTCGAGTTCGGCCGGCGCGGGCTGGCCTGCCAGCCGGCGGTCATCGGGCTCGGCATCGGCGGCTCCAAGGACACCTGCATGCGACTGGGGAAGGAGGCCGCCTGCCTGCGCGTGGTCGGCAGCCGCAACCCCGACCCCGCCGTCGCCCGGCTGGAGGACGAGCTGACCGAGCTCGGCAACTACATCGGGATCGGCGCCATGGGGTTCGCCGGGACCTCGCTGGTGGTGGCCACGCACGTCGAGGTCGCGTACTCGCACACCGGCGGCATGCCGGTCGCCATGCACGCCTTCTGCCTGTCCTCACGCCGGGCCACCGCCCGCCTCCATCCCGACGGGCGCGTGGAGTACCGGACGGACCCCCAGTGGTTCACCGATTACTACCGCCGAGAGGGGGTCGAGTAGCGTGACGGACGCGCGTTCGGAGGCCGGCCTGGCCGGCGCTTCCCGGCCGGCGGAAGGCCCCGGAGGCGGGCGAGCGGCCCCCGTCCGGCTGGACGACGTCGCCATGGACGAGGTGCGCCTGACGACACCGGTGAGCGCCGAAGACCTCGCCCGCCTCAAGCTGGGCGACGTCGTGTACGTGGACGGCGCCGTGTACACCGCGCGCGAGGGCGTGTACCGCAAGGTCGTCGACGAGGGGCGGGGCCTGCCGTCCTCCGTCGCGCGCCTCACCAACGTCAACTTCCACTGCTCGCCGGCCGCCAGCGTCGCTCCCGACGGCTCCTACCGGGTGGAGGCGGTCACCGCCACCGCCTCGTTCCGCTTCGGCAAGTCGCTGGCCCGCTGGTTCGAGGCGTCCGGGGCGCGGGTGATCATCGGCAAGGCGGGCCTCACCGAGCGGGCCTACCGCGAGTGGTTCGTGCCCCACGGCGCCGTCTACCTCACGACCGTCGGCTACGGGCTGGGCGCGACCTACGGCCGGTGCATCCGGCGGGTGATCGAGGTGCACTGGCTCGAGGAGCTGGGGATCGCTCAGGCCCTGTGGGTGCTGGAGGTCGAGCGCCTGGGGCCGTTCCTGGTCGAGGGCGACCCGGCCGGGCGAAGCCTCTTCGCCCTCGCCAACCGCGAGATCAACCGCCGCCTGACCGAGGTCTACGCGGGCCTTCCCCGGTACGCGATGGGCCGCTTCGGGGAGGCCTCCCCGCTCGACGAGATCGTGTAGGGCGGCGGAGGAGGGCGTCGATGTCCGAGCGTGTCAAGGAAATCCTTTCCTGGTACGGCAGCGACAACGTCGGCACGCTGACGAACCTGGCCCGCCTGCTGCGCCACGGCGCGCTGGGCGGCACCGGCCGGCTCGTCATCTTGCCGGTGGACCAGGGGTTCGAGCACGGGCCGGCCCGCTCGTTCGCCATGAATCCGGCCGCCTACGACCCCCGCTATCACTTCGAGCTGGCGATCGAGGCCGGCTGCAGTGCTTACGCGGCGCCGCTCGGGTTCCTGGAGGCCGGCGCGCGCGAGTTCGCCGGCGAGGTGCCGCTGATCCTCAAGCTCAACAACCACGACGTGCTCCGCGACGAGCGCGACCCCACCCAGGCCGTGACCGCCTCCGTCGCCGACGCCGTCCGGCTCGGCTGCGTGGGGATCGGCTTCACGATCTACCCCGGCTCCGAGCAGCGCCTGGTCATGTACAGCCAGCTGCGGGCTCTCGGCGAGGAGGCCCGGCGCCAGGGCTTGATCGTCGTGGTGTGGTCCTACCCGCGGGGCTCGAGCCTGTCCAAGGAGGGCGAGACGGCGATCGACGTGACCGCCTACGCCGCCCACATCGCCGCCCAGCTCGGGGCGCACGTCATCAAGGTGAAGCTGCCGACCGCGCACCTCGAGCAGGCCCCGGCGCGCAAGATCTACGAGCAGGAGCGGGTGCCGGTGGCGACCCTGACCGAGCGGGTGCGCCACGTGGTGCAGGCCGCCTTC
>DATLZL010000200.1:0-4930 GCA_035574035.1 Binatia bacterium
CGGGGCACCAGCCCGGCGGCCGTGTGCTCGTCCGTCGAGGAATCCGTGCCGGTCAGCGGCGCTTCCGGCGGCTCCGCCCGGGAGCACCAGGCCGCCTCGAACGCCCGCACCATCGGGATGTCGAGGCCGTCGAGCCAGACCACCGGCCCCTGGCCCTGGTGGCCGTGGTCGTGCCGGCGCATGGCCGGCGTGATGATCAGGTCGCCCGGTTCCATGTCGCAGCGCACGCCCTCGACGGTGGTGAAGGCGCCCCGGCCCTCGACGACGAGGCGGATGGCCGAGGGCGTGTGCCGGTGGCTCGGGGCCGTCTCGCCCGGCATGATGACCTGCAGGCCGGCGTAGAGCGTGGCGGTGGCGGCGTAGGCGCCGTCCAGCCCCGGGTTCATCAGCACGAGCACCCGTCGCTCGGCCCGCTCGATCTCCACCAGGCGCGCGGCCTCGAGCAGGAGGGGACGGACCTCGCTCCATCGCCAGAGATGCGGGCGCGCCCGGGTCTCGCGCTCGAACGGGAGCAGCGCGTGCAGCGCGGTCCACAGCGGGGCGAGGGAGCGGACGTCCAGGGCCCGGGAGTACTCGGCGGGCAGGGCTTCGTCACGGGCGACGAGGGCCCGGTCCATGGTGGAGCGAAATGATACAGTATCGGCCCGTGACCTTCGAAGTCGAGGTCTACCGCGACGAGTCGGGCGAGTGGGTCGCCCGGGCCGTGGAGTACGACGTGAGCGCCACCGGGCGGACGGAAAAGGAAGCCCTGGCCCGGGTGATGGAGGCGCTGGCCGCCCACTTCAAGAAGGTCGCGCGGTGAGCCGGGCACTCGAGGGCCTGCGCGTCGTCGACTGCTCCCGCCTGATCGCCGGCGGCGTCCTGGCCACGGTGCTGGCCGACCACGGGGCCGATGTCATCAAGGTCGAGGCGCCGGGCACCGGCGACCCCCTGAGGACCTGGCTCCGCGAGCAGGGGCAGCTCTGGTGGAAGGTCTACGCCCGCGGCAAGCGCTCGGTCACGCTGAACCTCGCCCACCCCCGCGGCCAGGACCTCCTCAAGCGCCTGGTCGCCGGCGCCGACGTCCTGGTCGAGAGCTTCGTCCCCGGAACCCTGGAGAAATGGGGACTCGGCTGGGAGGTGCTCTCCGCGCTCAATCCCCGGCTCGTACTGGCCCGGGTGTCGGGCTGGGGGCAGGACGGTCCCTACCGCGACCGGCCCGGCTTCGGGACCATGGTGGAGGCCATGAGCGGCTTCGCCGCCACCACCGGCCCCACCGACGGCCCGCCGACGCTGCCGTCGTTTCCGATGGCCGACATGGTGGCCGCACTCGCCGGGGTGGGCGCGGTGCTGGCCGCGCTCCGCCACCGCGACCAGGTCTCCGGCCGCGGCCAGGTGGTGGACATCTCGCTCTGGGAGCCGCTGCTGGCCGTGCAGGGGCCCGACGCCGCCCGCTACGCGCTGGACGGCACCGTCCGGACCCGCCAGGGCAACCGGTCGGACAACGCGAGCCCCCGCGGCACCTACCGCACGCGCGACGGCCGGTGGGTGGCGCTGTCGGCCTCGACGCCGGCCTCGGCCCGGGCGCTCTTCGAGGCGCTGGGCCTCGGCCACCTGCTCGAGGACCCGCGCTTCGCCACCAACGACGCGCGCGTGCGCCACAACGACCTGGTGGACGCCGCGCTCACCGAGGCCTTCGCCCGCCGCACGCTGGACGAGGTGCGAGCGCTGTTCGAGGCGGGCGAGCTCACGGCGAGCCCGGTCTACGACATCGGCGACATCGCGAAGGACCCGCACGTGATCGCCCGCGGCATCCTGATCGACGTCCCCGACCCCGAGCTCGGCGCCGTGCGCATGGTGGCGCCCACACCGCGCCTGGCCGACACGCCGGCCGCCGTCGCCTGGACCGGTCCCCCGCTCGGGGCCCACAACCGCGAGGTGTGGGGGGCGCTGGGGCTGGACGAGGCGGATCTGGAGGCGCTCCGCCGGGAGGGCGTCATCTGATGCCGCGCGCCGCCCGCCGGCTCTTCCTGCTCCTGCTCGTCGCGGCGCTCGGGGCGGCGCTCCCGGCCCGGGGGGCGGCCGAGTACACGGGGCCCCTGATCGACGCCCACTCCCACCTGCCCGGCCCGAAAGCCATCGAGCCCTACGCCGCCGCCGCCCGCCGGCACAACATCAGCCGCGTGGTGCTGCTCGGCGTGGGCGGCGTGCAGAAGAACGATCGCGCGTGGATCACCGCCGCCGCCCGCAAGTATCCGGACCTGGTGGTGGTCGGGCTGCCGGTCCCCGACCCGCTCGATCCCGCCGCCGCCGAGCGGCTCGACGCCGAGCTCGCGCAGACCGGTGCCCGGGCGCTGGGCGAGGTGCACCTGCGGCAGGTGTCGCGCAAGATCGACCGCGACCCCACGGATCCGGCCTTCCTCAAGATCCTCGAGGTCGCCGCCCGGCACCGCGTCCCGGTCGTGATCCACGACGACCTGGACGAGCGGGCCACCGAACGACTGGAGCGGGCGCTCACCCTGCAGCCGGCCGCCACCGTGGTGCTGGCCCACGCCGGCGAGTCGGCGCCGCCCCGGATCCGCGCCCTCCTCGGCCGGCACCCGAACCTCGTGGTGGACCTCTCCGGCATGCACTTCCTGCGGCGCCCGTGGCTGGCGCGGGAGACGGGCCCGCTGCTGCCGGAGTGGAAGGCGCTGATCGAGCGCATGCCGGAGCGGTTCCTGATCGGACTCGACGTCTGGGCCGCCCGCCTCTTCGAGCCCGCAATGCTCGACCGGCTGATGACCTGGACGCGACGGATCCTGGGCGAGCTGGAGCCGGCCGCCGCCGAGCGGGTGGCGTACCGGAACGCGGTCGCCGTGTTCGGCCTGAAGTAGCCGGCCGTGAGCGTGTCCGACGCCGCAACCCTGGGCGAGCTCGTCGACGCCGCCGCCGCCCGCTGGCCGGAGCGCGAGGCGATCGTCTCCGAGGGCGAGCGCCTGACCTTCGCCGACCTGCGCCAGCGCTCCCGGCGGCTGGCCCGCGGCCTGCGCGCCCTCGGCATCGGCCCCGGCGATCCGGTGGCCATCTGGCTCCCCAACCGGCCGGCCTGGTTCGTCGTCCAGCACGCCTGCGCTCGCCTGGGCGCGCCGGTGGTGGCGCTCAACCCCCGCTACCGCGCCCACGAGCTCGCCTACATTTTGGCCCAGTCGGAGGCCCGGGCGCTGGTCCTCACCGACCACCTGGGGCCGGTCGACTACCTCGCCACACTGGAGGAGGTGCTGCCCGGGCTCGCCCACGCCGTGCCCGGCGAGCTGGACGCGGCGGCGGCGCCGCACCTGCGCCACGTCATCGTGGACAGCGAGGACGAGTTCCCGGGCTGCACGCGCCTGCGCGACGTCCTGGCGGCCGGCGACGAGGCCGACGCGCCCGACCCCGGGCCGGGCCCGGGCCCCGACGACGTCCTGACCGTCCTCTACACGTCGGGGACGACGTCGTTCCCCAAGGGGGCGATGATCTCCCACCGCAACGCGGTGCCCCACGGCTGGAACTGCGGCGAGGTCCTGCGCCTCACCCCCGAGGACCGGGTGCTGCACGCCCTGCCGGCGGCCGGCACGTGGGGCGGGCTCAACATCCCGCTCACCGCCTGGTCGCACGGCGCCGGCCTGGTCCTCATGGACGTCTTCGACCCGGGCCGCGCGCTCTGGCTCGTGGAGCGCGAGCGCTGCACGGTGTGGAACGTCGTGGACCAGATGGCGCGGGCCGTGCTGGACCACCCGGACCTCGACCGGCGCGACCGGCGCTCGCTCCGCACCGGCGGGTTCGCCGCCACCGGGGGCGGCGGCCACGGGCTCTTCGAGGCGGTCGTCGAGCGCATCGGGATCCGCCAGGCCTTCCAGCCCTACGGGATGACCGAGGTCAACGCGATGGCCCTCGTCCACGACCTGGACGAGCCGGTCGCCCTGCGCGCGCGGCCCGGCATCCGGCCGGTCCCCGGCCTGGAGGTCCGCGTGGTCCACCCGGAGAGCGGCGCCGCCTGCGCCGCCGACGAGGAGGGTGAGCTCCAGTTCCGGGGGCCGCGCGTGACGCGCGGGTACTGGGGCAAGCCCGAGGAGACGGCCCGCGCCTTCACCGAGGACGGCTGGTTCCGCTCCGGCGACCTGGGCGTGCGCACCGCCGAGGGCCACCTGATCTTCAAGGGCCGGCTGCGCGAGATCCTGCGGATCAGCCACCACATGGTGGCCCCGGGCGAGATCGAGGCCTTTCTCATGTCCCACCCCGACGTGCACCAGGCCTTCGTCGTCGGCATCCCCGACCCTCGGACGGGGGAGGCGGCGGCCGCCTTCGTCATCCTCCGGCCCGGCGCCCGCCTCACCGAGGAGGCGCTGCTCGCCTTCTGCCGGGGCCGGATCGCGTCGTTCAAGATCCCGCGCCTGGTCCGGTTCGTCGCCGACGTGCCGCGCACGCCCGGCCCCCACGGCGACAAGGTCCAGCGCGCGCTGCTGCGCGAGCAGGCCCGGCGCGAGGCCGGCCTGAAGGAGGCGGCGTCATGAGGCTCAGGACGGCGCTCTGCGATCTCCTCGACATCGAGCACCCGATCGTCCAGTCGGGGATGGGCGGCGTCGCCGGGCCCGACCTGGTGGCCGAGGTCGCCCGCGCCGGCGCGCTCGGGATCCTGGCCGGGCTCAACGTTCCGCCCGAGGACCTGCGGGCGATGATCCGCCGCGTGCGCGCCCTGACCGACCGGCCGTTCGGCGTGAACCTCTGGCTGCACCCGGCCGTCGAGCGGCCGCCCGACCCGGCGGCGATCCCCGAGACCGACCTGCGCGGGGCCCAGGCCGTCCTCGACCGCTTCCGCGAGCGCCTGGGCCTGCCGCCGAGCGACGTCCGGCCGGCGCCGTTGCCGGAACTGGTGCAGGCCGGGTTCGAGGTCGTCCTGGAGGAGCGAGTCCCGGTCTTCTCGGTGGGCCTC
>DATLZL010000201.1:0-3438 GCA_035574035.1 Binatia bacterium
GGCGGTGCTGTGTGCCCCCACATCGAGGGCGCGACGACGCCGGTCTCGGGCGCCGGATCCGCCGGAGCGATCGGCGGGCGGCGGCGGAAGCGGGGCGCAGCCGCCCGCCGGGCCAGGTGATGGGGCGGGCCACGCTCCAGGTCAAGGTCGGCGGCCTGGCCTGCTCGTTCTGCGTGGAGACGATCCGGAAGGGGCTCGGCCGGATCGACGGCGTGGCCGACGTCCACGTGAGTTTGGCCCACGAGGAGGCGCTGGTCACCTACGACCCCGGCCGTGTCGAGCCGGCGACGCTCACCGACACGCTGCGCCGCCTGGGCTACACGGTCCGGGACCCGGACCGGGTCCGGACCTTCGAGGAGGAAGAGGCCGAGCTCGTCCGCGAGCGCGACCGCCTCCTGATCGCCGCCGCCGGCGCGTGGATGGGGCTCGTGGTGATGCTGCTCATGTGGGTCGGGCGCCATCACCCGCTGGCCCACTGGTTCATGGCCGCGCTCGCCGTGGTCATGGTGTTCGGGCCGGGCCACCACATTTTCCGGATGGCGTGGGCGTCCCTGCGCCGCCGGATCCTCAACCAGCACGTGCTCATGGAGATCGCGGCCTTCGGGGGGCTAGCCGGCGGCGCGATCGGGCTTGTCAACCCGGTCTTCCGGAGCGAGGAGTTCTTCGGCGTGGCCGTGTTCGTCACCGCCTACCACATCCTCGGCGGCTACACCTCGTTGCTGGTCCGCACGCGGGCCTCGCAGGCGGTCCGGAAGCTCCTGTCGCTGCGACCGCCGACGGCCCGGGTGGTGCGCGGTGGCGTGGAGACCGAGGTGCCGATCGCGGAGGTCACGCGCGGCGACCGGGTCCGCGTGCGGCCCGGGGAGCAGGTTCCGGTGGACGGCGTGGTGGAGGAGGGCGCCTCGGCGGTGAACGAGAGCCTGGTGACGGGCGAGCCGCTGCCGCGCGAAAAGCGGCCGGGTGACGAGGTGATCGGCGGCTCGCTGAACCAGTCGGGAACTCTGCTGGTCCGGGTCACCCGGGTCGGTGCCGAGAGCTTCCTCGATCAGGTGGCCCGTCACATCCGGGAGGCGCGGGCGCTCAAGCCCGGCATCCTGCTCCTGCTCGACCGCATCCTCGCCGTCTTCGTGCCCGGCGTGCTGACCGCGGCTGCCGCGGCGTTCGCGTTCTGGACGCTGGGCGCCTGGCTCGGGTGGGGCGCGCCGGACTGGGAGCGGGCCGCGCTGGCCGTGCTGGCCGTGCTCGTCATGGGCTACCCCTGCGCGCTCGGCATGGCGACGCCGCTGGCCATGATCCGGGGCGGCGGCGAGGCGGCGAGGCAGGGCATCCTGCTGCGGAGCGCGGCCGCGTTCCAGGCCTTCAAGGACGTCACGGTCGTCGTGCTGGACAAGACGGGGACCGTCACCCACGGCGAGCCGCGGGTGGTCGAGGTCGTTCCCACCCACGGCGTCACCGCCGACCGACTGCTGGCGCTGGCCGCCTCCGTCGAGCAGGTCTCCGAACATCCGCTGGGCCGGGCGGTCGTCGAGGCGGCGCGGGCCCGTGGTCTCGGCCTGGAGCCCGTGGAGGACTTCGAGGCCGTGCCGGGCCGGGGCGTGCGCGCGCGTGTGGCGGGCCGGCCCGTCCTGGTCGGGACGCGGCGGTGGCTGGAGGAGTCCGGCATCGAGACCGGGCTGGCGCAGCCCGTGAGTCGGCGCGAGGAGCGGGCGGAGACCGTGATCGTCGTCGGCGTCGAGGGCCGGGCGGCCGGCTTCATCGCCCTGGCCGACACGGTGAAGCCCGATGCCGCGGAAGCCGTCGCGCAGTTCCGGGCGGCCGGCATCGAGCCGGTGATGATCACGGGCGACAACGAACGCACCGCCTGCGCCGTGGCCGAGCGGGTCGGTATCCGGGAGGTCCTGGCCCAGGTGCTCCCGCACGAGAAGGCCGAGCGCGTGCGCGCGCTCCAGCGTCAGGGGGCTCGGGTGGCGATGGTGGGCGACGGGATCAACGACGCGCCGGCCCTGATGCAGGCCGACGTCGGTCTCGCCATCGGAGCCGGGGCCGACATCGCCATCGAGGCGGCCGACGTCGTGCTGGTCGGGGAGCGGCTGACGGCGGCGGTGGACGCCTACCACGTCGCCCGGCGGACGTACGCCAAGACGGTCCAGAATCTCACGCTGGCGTTCTCGTTCAACGGCATTGGTGTCCCGGCGGCCGCCACCGGACTGGTCATGCCGGTGTGGGCCATGGTGGCGATGGCTGCCAGCGTCACGACCGTGCTTCTGAACTCGTTCGCCGGCCGGCTCGTCCCGGGGCGCCGGCGCGGGGCGGGGCGGCTCGAGCGGCTCACGCTCACGGTCCCGAGCATCCGTTGCGCCGGCTGCGTGGAGAAGATCAGGGACGCACTCGTCAGGCTGCCCACCGTCGCCGCGGTCGACGGCGATCCCGGGCGCCGGCAGATCGTGGTCACGATCCGGGACGGCCGGGACGGGCGGGCGTCCGTCGTGGAGACCATCGCCCGCCTGGGCCACGTGGTGGGAGAGGAGGGAGTCGCCGCGCCATGAGGAAGTGGGTCTGGGTCGCCGTCGCGAGCGCCGCCTTCTTCACCGGGTACGCCGTCGCCTACGCCGTCAGGCCGGCGGTGCCGCTGGTCAAGGGGTACGCCGAGGGCCGCGAGATCCTCTTCCAGCACACCGAGGTGTCGGACCCGAAGGTCGCCGAGCGGCTGACCGAGATGATGAAGTCGCCCGTCCTGGTCGTCCCCGCCCTGGCCCGGGCACCGGAGGCCCTGGTGGCGCGGGTGTGGGTGTTCACCAACGGCGTGCGCGGCGAGGGCCCGTTCAAGTACCAGCCGGACGTCTTCGACCATCCGCCCGGCACGCCGGGCTACCGCCCGCTGCGCGCGATCCACCTGGTCACGTGGCGGGACGAGCGTTCGGCGCGGCTGCTGACCTCCGCCCGCGAGGTAGAGGCCGCGGAGCGGGCCGGCGCCATCACCGTGGAGCGGCCGGGCGTGGTCGCCAACATGCCCCTGGTCACCTGGCCCGGGGGGCGGCGGTAGGTCGCGTGATGGCCTCGGCGATAGAGCTCCGAGATGGCGGCCTCGAGGTGACCGTTCGCGAACCCGCAGCTCGACGCTACTTCCTGGGCGCCGCCTGAACTTCCCTGATCGCGAGGACTTTCCGCCCGCCGGACGCCTCGTGCAGATCTCCCCTGATCGTCACCCCCCGCAGGGGTCGCGTCTGGCCCACGAGCCCGTAGGGGCGCCCCATGGCGACCTCAGCCGGTGCCGCCGACCGGCTGGACCTCGAGCGACCGTGCGTCGACCCACCGGAGCCGCTCCCGGAGCCCGACCACCCGGCCGATGACGGCGACCACCGGCGGCTCCAGCTCGACCGCCCCCTCGACGAGGTCGCCGAGCGTCGCGGTGAGCGTCTCCTGACCCTCGGTCGTCCC
>DATLZL010000202.1:0-5432 GCA_035574035.1 Binatia bacterium
GTCAGCCCAGGAGCGCGTCCACCGCGACGACCGCGTCGGGGAAGGCGGCCGGCGCCACCTCCGTGCTCCGCGCCGCGCGCCGTGTGTGGGCGTAGCCGGTCGCCGATGGCTCCCGGTAGACCTCGACGGCGTCGCCCGCCAGGTCCACGATCCAGACCTCGGGCACGCCGGCGGCGGCGTAGCGCGGGAGCCTTGCCTCACGCTCGACCGTCGGGAAGGGATCGCCGACCTCGACCACCAGGACGGCGTCGGCCGCGACCGGCATCCGGGAGAGCGGCGGCCGAACGAGCACCACGTCGGGTTTGAACTCCGTCTGGGCGTCCACCCGCAGGGGTTGCCCGGTGAGCACCACCGCGCGGTGGCCCAGGGCGCGCACGAAGGCCGTAGCGAGGAAGGTGACGCACCGCACGTGCCGGAAGCCGACGGGCGTCATCGTCGGGGCCTCTCCTCCCGGCCGCCATATCGCGCGCTCTGGGGGGCTCGTCAATGTCCAACGTTGGATACACCTGACTCCGCAGGGTCTGGACGCCGGCCGTGGACACAACCGCCTGGCGGGAGGCGCCGTCGACGCGGCCGCGCCCGTGTGGACGGCGCCCGTTGACACCCCGCCTCGCCGTGGATATGGTGGCCGCGCCTTCCTCGATCATCCAGACGATGCCCCGACGCCGGGGCGCGCGCCGACGCCCCGGATCGGGTTCGGGAGGTGCGGCGATGACACGGTGGTGGCTCGCGCTTCTGGCGACTGCGCTCGTCTTCGCGTCCGGGGCCCTCGCCCAGCCCCGCCCCATCACGTGGCGGGTCCAGACGACCTGGACGCCGGTCCAGCTCCACTACAAGAACGCGGTGGAGATGGGCGAGCGGATCAAGGAGATGTCGGGCGGGCGGCTGGTCTGGGAGGTGCTGGCGGCCGGCGCCGTCGTCGGCCCCTTCGAGGTCCTGGACGCGGTCAACCGCGGCGTGGTGGACGCCGGCCATTCCTGGCCCGGGTACTGGACCGGCAAGAACACGGCCGCCGCGCTGTTCGCCGGGACCATCGGCGGCCCCTTCGGCATGAGCGAGCCGGACTACATCACGTGGATCTACGCCGGCGGCGGCAACGACCTCTACAACGAGTTCCTCCGGGCCGACCTCAAGATGCCCAACGTGGTGGCCTTCCTGCACCCGATCGACTTCGAGGAGCCGCTGGGCTGGTTCAAGAAGCCGATCGCCTCGCTGGCCGACTTCCGCGGCATCAAGATGCGCAGCTCGGGCCTGGGGGCCGACCTGCTCAAGGAGATGGGGATCTCGGCGGTGGTCCTGGGCGCCGGAGACATCATCCCGGCGCTGGAGCGGGGCGTGGTGGACGCGGTGGAGTGGAGCAACCCGGCCTCGGACATCCCGATGGGCTTCCAGGACGTGGCCAAGTACCTGATCCTGCCCTCGTTCCGCCAGCAGACCACCAGCCAGGAGCTGCTCGTGAACCGCCGCCGCTGGGAGGAGCTGCCGGCCGACCTCAAGGCCATCGTCCGGGCCGCCGTCCTGGCCCAGGTCCCGGTGGCGATGGCGCGCCAGTACCTGGAGTCGGCCCGCGTCTTCCACGAGCTGGGGCCCCGGTACGGAGTCAAGGTGATGACCACGCCGCCCGACGTGCTGGAGGCCGAGATCCGGGCGATCGACAAGGTGCTCGACATGCACGCCCAGAAGAACCCGACCTTCGCCCGGGTGCTCCAGCACCAGAAGGAGTTCGCCCGCGTGGTGGCGACCTACAACAGCCGGATGCGGGCGCCCTACGCCCGCATGGTGGAGCACTACTTCGGCAAGCCGTAGCCCCGCCGGGGAGGCGCCGCCCCGGCGCGGCGCCTCCCCTCGGCGCGCGTCTACGCCTTCCGGCCGGTGACGACCTCCAGGTAGAGGCGGGTGTCGAAGTACTGCTCGGCCGGGATCGGATTGGTGAAGGCGCCCACCTCGACGTTGAAGGCGGTGACCTGGTTGAGCCACTTGTGCACCGTGCCGTCGCGGTAAAGCTTGATCCACTCCTCGGCGGTGTGCACCTTCTGGGCTCGGTACTGCTCCCAGAGGTCCTCCAGCGGCACGTTCGGGTAGCGCGTCCGCTGCAGCAGCGGGACCGCCTCCTGCGGGCTGCGGACCAGCATGTCGTTGGCCGGGATCCAGGCGCGGATGACCCGGCGCAGCGTCTCCTTGTCGCGGTCGTACAGCTCGTTGCGCGCGGCCCAGCCGCCGATGATGGCCGCCTCCGGATAGTAGGCGGAAGCGTCCACGACCATCCTGGCCTTCGGCGCCTTGTTGCGGACGGCGATGTTGAAGGGCACCCACAGGGCGACGGCGGGGACGGCGCCGGCGATGAACGACGTCACCGCCTCCGACATGCGCTGGTTCACCAGCTCGATGTCCTTGGTGGAGTCGAGGCCGACGCTCTTGAGCGCGCGGTGCAAGAACACATGGGCGGTGGTGCCCCGGGTGGTGGCCACCTTGCGACCCTTGAGGTCGGCCAGCCCGTTGACGCCCTGGTCGGGGTGGACCCACAGCTGGGCGGTGGCGAACTCGATGTTGTTGATCAGGAAGCCCTTGCCCTGACCGCGGGCCGGGAAGTTCGAGATGACCGCGCCGGTGGCCAGCATGTCGATGCTGCCTCCGATGAGCGCCTGGAAGAGCTCGATGCCGGTGGTGAACTCGCGGTACTCGACCTCCAGGCCTTCCTTCTTGAAGGTGCCCAGGTGGTCGGCCAGCCAGATCTGCCCGTCCACGGCCAGCGTGTGCAGGTACCCGAGCCGGAGCCGGCTGCCCTGGGCGTGGACGAGCCCCGGCCGCCACGGCCAGCCCGGGCTCAGCGCCAGGCCCGCGGCGCCGGCCGCGGCGCGGTTCAGGAACGTGCGTCGAGTGGTCATCGCTCTCCTCCTCGGGGGTCGGGGCCGGGCCGGCGGTCGTGCTGGCGCTCCTGGTCGGCGTACTCTTGCATGACCAGCGCCTCGACCTCGGCCCGCAGGTCGTTGAACTCCGGAGCCCGCCGGAGCTTCTCCGGGCGCGGATAGGGGAACGGCACGTCGACGATGTGCCGCACCCGCGCCGGGCGGGCGGTGACGACGACGATCCGGGAGGACAGGTAGAGCGCCTCCTCCACGGAATGGGTGATGAAGAGCACGGTCTTGCCTTCCCGTTCCAGGACGTCCAGCAGCAGGTGCTGCATGGCGGTACGGGTCTGGGCGTCGAGGGCCCCGAAGGGCTCGTCCATCAACAGGAAGTCCGACTTGACCGCGTAGGCGCGGGCCAGCGCCACCCGCTGCTTCATGCCGCCGGAGAGCGTCCGCGGCCAGGCGGCGGCGAACGCCTCCAGGCCCATGAACCGGAGGTAGCGGTCCACGATCGCCTCCCGCTCGGCGGCCGGCACCCGGTTGGCGCGCAGGGTGAGGCCGAAGGCGATGTTGTCGCGGACGGTGAGCCAGGGGAAGACCGCGTACTCCTGGAAGATCACGCCGCGGTCGGGCCCGGGCCCGGTGATCGGCCGCCCGTCGAGCGTGATGCGGCCGGCGGTCGGCTCGGTGAAGCCGGCCACCATGCCGAGCAGCGTCGTCTTGCCGCATCCCGACGGCCCCACCAGCGAGATGAACTCCCCCTCGTGGATCGTGAGCGACACGTCCTCGACCGCCCGCAGCGGGCCGGTCGTGGTGGGGAAGTCCTTGCTGACGTGGTCGAGCACGATGCGTGGCCGCCCGCTCATGCCAGCCGCTCCTGCCACTGCACCAGGCGGGCGGCCACCCGCCGCAGACCGCGGTCCATGACCAGGGCGATGAGCCCGATGCAGATGATGCCCATGTAGATGATGTCGATCTGGAAGTAGTTGGAGGCGTTCTGGATGACGGCGCCCAGGCCCCGCTGGGCGGCGATCAGCTCGGAGGCGACCAGCGTGGCCCACGCCACGCCGAGGGACACCCGCAGCGCGGTGAGCATGTGGGGCACCGCCAGCGGGATGATGACCCGCCAGAAGATCTCGGCGTCGGTGGCCCCCAGCGTGCGGGCGGCCCGGATGAACAGCGGGTTGATCTGGACGATGCCCTCGTACATCACGATGACGCCGGCGAAGAAGGCGGCGTAGAACAGCATCACCACCTTGGCCGTCTCGTCGATACCAAAGTAGACGATGACGAGCGGGATCAGCGCGATGGGCGGCAGGGCCCGGAAGAAGTTGATCAGGGGGTCGACCACGAGCCGCACCGGCCGGTACCAGCCCAGGGCGAAGCCGACCGGGACGGCGGCGGCGATGCCGAAGGCCACGCCCAGCAGCACGCGCTGGAACGACATGTACATGTCGAGCCACAGCCGCTGGGTGGTCATCATGCGCCAGAACTGCTGGGCCACGTCGGCCGGGCTCGGCACCAGGGCCGGCTTCACCAGCCCCGACTCGCGCACGGCGTACCACAGCACCACCACCGCCGCCCACGGGGCCAGGCGGGCGAACCAGCGGCGGGCGAGCGTCACCGCGCCACCTCGAACCGGCTGAGCCGTCGCCGGTCCACCTCGACGCCGAGCCCGGGGCCGGCGGGCAGGGCCACCGTACCGTCGCGGACGTCGAAGCCCTCGACCAGCAGATCGTCGCGCAGCGGGTTCTCGTTCCAGTCCCACTCGACCATGAGGCCGCCCGGCGCGGCGGCGAAGCCGTGCAGCGTGGCGGCCGCGCCCACCGCGCCGCCGTAGTAGTGGGGCGCCCAGGGCCGGCCGTGGGCGGCCACCAGGGCGGCGATGGCCCGCAGCTCCGAGATCCCGCCGGTCTTGGCCACGTCGGGCTGCAGGATGTCGGCGGCGCGCGCCTCCAGCAGCCGGGCGAAGCCGCGGCGGCCGTAGACGTTCTCGCCGGCGGCGACCAGGACGCCCACCTTGCCCGTCACCTGCGCAAGCTCGTGCTCGTCGGTGGAGATCACCGGCTCCTCGACCCACCTGACGTCGTGGGCGGCCAGGCGCGGGCCGACCGCCAGCGCCTGCTCCGGTGTCCAGGCCTGGTTGGCGTCCACCATGATCGCCACGTCGGGGCCGACGGCCTCACGCACGGCGGCGACCGTGGCCACGTCGGCCTCGAGGTCGAAGCCGACCTTCAGCTTGACGGCGCCGAACCCGGCCGCCAGCGCTCGCTCGGCCTTCTCGACTGCCCGGCTCGGCCCGAGCCCGCTCGCGTACGCGGGCAGCCGCGCCACGTCGGGGCCGCCGAGCAGCGCCGCCACGGGTCGGCCTTCGAGACGGCCGCGGAGGTCCCAGAGCGCGATGTCGACCCCGCTGATGGCCTGCATGGCGGGACCCACCGCTCCCCACTGCCGGGCCATCGGCAGCAGCGCGGCTTCGAGGCGCGCGCGGACGGCTTCGATGTCCCGGGCGTCGGCGCCGAGGATGAGCGGGCGGATGCCGTCCTCGATCGTCGCCACGCGCTCGCGCCACGCCCACGGCGG